>NZ_JBQKLI010000017.1:0-47209 GCF_052116305.1 Gallicola sp. Sow4_E12
TTGGTACAACCGTAAAAGGATTCATAGCAGCATTGATTATCTAACACCAAGCGAAGCTCATGCTGCATAAAAAAATCTCTCACTTTACGTGTCTACTTTATTGACATAAGTCCAAAGGGAGAAGATGTTCCTGAAGTAAAAACAGAGGATTATACAGTAAAGGTAATCTCTGGAAAATTCGAAGATGCCCAAGGGGCAAAACCTCATCATATTCAAGCAACCATCTTTGATATCGACTTGAAAGACGGAAAAGAAATCGAGATTCCTTCTTCTTCAGATGAAAGCGCATTTGTCTTCACAATCCTTGGAGAAGCAGAAATCAACGACGAACTTATTAAAGAAAAAACAGCAGTTTTGTTTAGAAGAGACGGAGACAGTATAAAAATCAAAGCCTCTAACGGAGATACTAGAGTCATCTACTTCCAAGCACCTGCTCTAAGAGAACCTATCGCTTGGGGAGGCCCTATCGTAATGAATACAAACGAAGAATTAAACCTTGCCTTCCAAGAATTAAAAGACGGAACCTTCATAAAAGAACAACCTGAAGGAGAGCTTTCGAAAAAAAGAGTGGTAGAGCGGAGTTGAAGTAGGAAAGCGGACAAACACCGCTTTCTTTTTTTAATAAAAAATAGAACTTCGCATTTATCCGCTTAAATTCAAGTATATAAATATATTATGTCTCAGCTTTACTGATTTAATAAAGTCGATTCATTTTTAATTTGAACAATAATTCAGTTATACCAACTGCCTGCAGAAAACAATTATCTGTTTCTTATTAAATGCAGAAAATAAACGCTTTTATTATTTTGACAACCACTCCCCTCTCAACACATTCACACTGTTTCTAAGCTCTTTCTTCTCTATTGTCCGTATTCCTATAGAGCTTTCCTACTGCTCTGCTTCTTCTTCCATTTCTTTGAATCTTTTTCCTGTTGCTTTCATTCCTTCTACAATTGCGGAACGGAAACCTCGTTTTTCCAGCTCCAGGCAGCCTGCTATCGTTGTTCCGCCGGGAGAAGTAACCTGATCTTTTAATTCCCCTGGGTGAATTCCTGTTTCCAAGACCATTTCTGCGGCGCCTTTTACCGTTTGCGCTGCAAAGATATAAGCATCTTTGCGGGGAATACCGTAAGAAACAGCTGCATCCGCCATCGCTTCTATCAGCATATAGATAAACGCAGGAGCAGATCCGCTGACAGAACCAACCCCTACCATCATCTCTTCCTTAACTTCTATTACACTGCTGAAACTTCTTAAAAAATGAAAAGCTCTTTCTTTTTCTTCTTCTTCAAAATCTGATTCGAAACATACTCCCATCATTCCTTCTCCTACAAGGGCTGGAGTGTTCGGCATAGCTCTTATGATTTTTGCTTTATGACTGAGTCTTTCTCTTAAGCTTTTTATGGAAAAAGAAGGAGTTATAGAAAGAAGCAGTGTCTCTTCTGTTAAGGATGGCTGAATATCGTCTAATATTTCGTCGTAAAGATTGGGCTTTACGGCTAAAATTACAATAGCGCTTTTCTCCGCAACTTCTTCATTGGACTCTGCAAGAGAGATCCCTTCCTGAACCATTTTAGAAGTATTGTCTTCATTGACATCGTAAAAGATGATTTCATCTGCAGAAGCATATTTGTTTTTTATGGCGCCTAGAGCCATAGCCCGGCCCATATTTCCAGATCCGATAAATCCTAGTTTATACATAAAACACCTCGTTTTTCTTTTTATTATATCAAATCTTAGCCGATCTGTTTCTGATTCAAATACTTTTGTCTTATAGCCCATAAAGTATCGTCTCCTTCTTAAGTCTATACTACTTTGTTTAATAAACTAAAAAACAAACGCCTGCCTCTAGTTTTGATAATTAGAAAAGAGAAATTGTTGTAGAAAAATCCCGCTTCTCGTTTTCTCCTCCAAAAACCTGCTTTTATCTTATGCAGAAAAATAAATGCACTTTTCATTTTTCCTCCACAACTCTGAAGCCCTAGCTCAAATCAGGTATTTTGATTTGATTGCAGGTCTCATGCCACTCATTTCCCAGGAACGGTATTTTTCGTTCCTGGCTAGAAATGATCGGCCACTCTCCCGCTCTTTCACTCTTCCACTCTTTTTTTCACTACTCTTTTTCCCTTTCCTTTTTTTCACATTTACACTTTATCGCAAAACAAAAAGGACCTGCTCTTTAAAAGAGTAGATCCTTTTTATTCTTCTGGAAGTTCTATGGGAAGTGTAACAACAAAAACACTGCCTTTATCCAGCTGGCTCTGTACAGAAACTTTACCGCCATGAATAATCGCCACATGCTTTACTAGGGAAAGCCCAAGCCCTGTTCCCGACTTTTTGCCTCTTGATTTGTCTGCTACATAAAAGCGTTCGAAAATACGTCTCTGCTCCTCTTCCGTCATGCCAAGACCCGTATCTTCTACTATGATTTTCACATTATTAAGCTCTCTGTAAATTTTCAGACTGATGCTTCCTTCTTCCACATTGTATTTTGTTGCATTGGAAAGAAGATTGGTAATGAGTTCGTCGATTTTTTCCTTATCGCCGTAAAAACCGATATCTTCTATCATAGTAACAAGTTTCAGCCGTTTATGTCCGATAATATTCTGATAATCCTCTGCAATTTCCCGGCCTAGTTCGCCTATATTAAATTCCTCAAAAAAGATATTTAGTTTTGTAGATCCGTCGTATTTCGATAAATTAATAATATTATCAATCAGCTCTAAAAGCTTCTTGGCTTCTGCCTGAATAATTCCAGCAAATTTTTTAACGTCTTCGCCTTTTGCGATATCGTGCTGGATCATTTCTCCATAACCGGATATAGACGTTAAAGGAGTCTTTAGTTCATGGGTAATATTTGCTGTAAATTCGGTACGCATCTTTTCGCTTTGCTGAATCTTATCATAGGAATAGTCCATCTTCTGCTTTTCCAGCTGGATTTCTTCTATAAACGGATTTAACTCGTCTATTTTTGTGGTCACGATATCGTTTTGAAAGATTTTCGTTACTAGATGTTCTTCAGGATTAAATTCTTTTAAAATTTTCTTTGTAATCAAAAACCCGATCAGCTGTACGGTTAATATTTCCAGAACAATAATACCTACTGCCGACGGAAGCACACCCATAAAAAGATCAAGATAGTTCGGAGGTTCTTCAAAAAACACCCATTCTTCCCCGTTAACGTCCCTTGTTTGGGCAGATACCTTTCCGCTTAGGGAAGGATTTTCAGATACCCTTGCTTTTTGAAAAGTAGTCGGGATATTTTCGATCTCCTTGTCCTTGTAGTTTTGGGCAATCTCATCTATTACCTGTTGTCTTCTAAAAATCAAATCATCCTGCAATGCTACAGATTGCAAGAAAATCGTCAGCATCGTGACCACCACGATAATGACGATTAAATATCTAGTCAGTAATCTTCTCATTTTATATTCCTAATCTTCGATCATATACCCGACATTGCGTACCGTTTTTATATATTTTCGGTCATCGGTCAATTTTTGGCGCAGACTTCGTATATGGACATCCACAGTTCTCGATTCCCCTTCGTAATCATATCCCCAGATCTCATTGGTAATTTGATCTCTCGTTAAAACAATATTTCGATTTTTAATGAGATAGTACAACAGTTCAAACTCTTTAAAGGTCATATCGACAAACTCGCCATCAATCTCTACTGTCCGCTTGTTCAAGTCGAGAATAATATCTTTAAACTCTACATTGGCTTCTTCCACATTTTCTTCTCGGCTTGGAATTCTTCTAAGTACTGCTTTGACTCTCGAAATCATCTCCATTACCCCAAAAGGTTTTGTGATATAGTCGTCGGCTCCCATATCCAAAGCCTTAACTTTATCATACTCTTGATCTTTTGCTGTCAGCATAATAATGGGAATATCCTCGATGTTTTTTGTGGAGCGGATCTGTTTCAAAATTTCATATCCGTCTTCTCCATCCAGCATAATATCGAGGATTATCAACGACGGCTTCTCTTGATCTATCTGTGTAAACAAAGATGCCCCGTCTCCAAAACCAAGGGCTTCATAGCCGCTGTTGTTTAAAGCATAAGAGATTAAATTTCTGATATTTTCTTCATCTTCCACTATATAAATAGCAGCCATGTTTTTCCTTCTTTCTTAATCTTATATTAATTCGCCTTCTATAGAATATGTTACCCATTCTGAGATATTTTTAGCATGACTTCCGATTCTTTCCAAATATTTTGCAACTAAAAGGAGATTTATGGCGTATTCAGGTTTTTCATTGTTTTTTAAATCTTCTATAACCAAATCTCTGATCTCAACGAAATATTCTTTAACCTTTTGATGATGTTCTGAAATGCCGTCTACTAAAGAAAGATCTCCCGAAATATAGCTTCGTATACTGTGTTTTACCATATCGATAGAAAGCTCCGCCATCTTGATCATTCTTTCGAAAGATTTCTGGCTTCTATGTTCTGTCATTTCCAAAGAAATTTCAGCGATATCAACTGCATGATCTCCGATTCTTTCCATATCCGTGATCATTTTAAGTGCGGCAGATATCAGTCTTAAGTCGCTTGCAACAGGCTGTTCTTTCAAAATCAGCTTCAAAGCTCTGCTTTCAATTTTACTTTCGTAGTCGTCTACTTCATCATCACTTTGACGTATAACAAGGGAAGTATCCTTATCGCCGTTTATCATAGAGTAAATTGCCATTGTAATTCTATCAGATATTAAGGAACCCATATCCGATAGATCATCGTTTAATTTTTCCAACTCTCTATCATATCTTCTTCTCATTTTTTCCTCCTAGCTAAAACGTCCGGTTATATATTCTTCTGTTTTACTGTTCTTAGGATTTGCAAAGATCTGCTCCGTATCTCCAAATTCTATTAAATCTCCTAATAAGAAGAATCCTGTCTGATCTGATACACGTGTTGCCTGCTGCATATTATGAGTTACTATTACAATGGTAAAGTTCTTTTTCATATCGTAAAGAAGCTCTTCTATTTTCGCTGTGGAAATCGGATCTAATGCAGAGGTTGGCTCGTCTAACAATATCACTTCCGGCTGAACCGCCATCGCCCTTGCGATACAGATTCTCTGCTGCTGTCCTCCAGAGATAGACAAGGCCGATTTATTTAAATTATCTTTTACTTCGTTCCAAATAGCTGCCTGCTTTAAAGAACGTTCTACAATTTCGTCTAATACTTTTTTATCCTTTATACCATGGGTACGGGGACCGTAAGCGATATTATCGTAGATCGATTTCGGGAAAGGGTTCGGCTGCTGAAATACCATACCGACTCTCGTTCTCAAATCATATACATCGATATCATTCCAGATGTCTTTACCGTCAAGCATAATACTTCCTTCGTGGCGAAAAGAATCTACCAAGTCGTTCATACGGTTCATCGCCTTTAACAAAGTTGATTTTCCGCAGCCTGAAGGCCCAATGAATGCAGTTACTTTATTTTCTTGGATCTCCATATTTACTTCTTTAATGGCGTGAAAATCTCCATACCAAGAATTATAATTTTTCACTTCTAATTTAGCCATTCGATTGTACTCCTCCTAGTTTTTGAGCAAATTGTGTCGATATAAAATTCAATATTAATACGATAATAAGAAGAATCACGCCTGTTGCGTATGCTGCTTCTACATGAAGTCCTTCATTGGATAATACATACATATGAAGGGCTAAGGTTCTTCCGCTGGCAGCAGATCCAACAATATTTGACGGAACTTCTGCTACTGTTCCAGATGTATATAAGAGGGCTGCCGTCTCTCCTACGATTCGCCCCGTAGCAAGAATAACCCCTGCTAAAATTCCGGGCATCGCCGATGGAAGAACAACTTGGAAAATCGTACGGACTTTTCCTGCTCCAAGACCGAAACTGCCTTCTCTATAAGATTTCGGCACAGCTAAGAGCGCATCTTCAGTAGATCTCATAATCAAAGGTAGAACCATAATCGCCAAGGTCATAGACCCTGCCAAAATACTGTAATTCCATTCTAAGAAAATAACAAAAAACAACATGCCGAACAAACCGTATACGATAGAAGGAATTCCTGCCAGCGTATCGGAAGTAACTTGTACAATTTGTACCAGTATATTATCTTTGTTTGCGTATTCTATCATATAAACTGCCGTTAATACTCCTAGGGGAACTGCAACGACTAAAGATAAAGCTACCATAATAAATGTATTGATTATAGCAGGCATCATCGAAATATTGGTAGAATTATAGGTCCATTCGAACATAGAAGGATTTAAGAAGGATACCCCTTTAACCAAAATAAATAGAATGATAAAAAACAAAGATAGAATCGTTAAAAGTGCTGCTATATGCACTAAAGCTTTTAACAGCTTGCTTGCTTTTCTCATCTATTTCACCTTCTTTCTTTTACTTAATACAAATGCTAGATTAATTAGCAGAATAAATATAAAGAGGATTGCTCCTGTAGCAACCAAGGCTTCTCTATGGAGTCCCGCTGCATAACCCATTTCCAACACAATGTTCATGGTCATTGTACGCACGCCTCTAAATAAGCTGGTAGGAATTCTCGCCTGTCCTCCTGCTACCAGAATAACCGCCATCGTTTCTCCGATTGCTCGGCCGATTCCTAGAATAATCGCTGAAAAGATCCCTTGTTTTGCTGCCGGAATCTGTACTGTAAAAATTGCTCGTTCTTTTGTAGCCCCCAGCGCAACCGCACCGTTAAAATACGCCTTCGGTACCGCTCTCAATGCTGTCTCCGTTAAAGTGATAATAGTCGGCAGAATCATAATTCCAAGAATTATAATGGCTGCAAGCATTGTAAGACCGGAACGGTTTGTAAGTCTTGTAATCATCGGTACAATTAAAACCAGACCAAAAAAACCATAAATGATGGAAGGTATTCCCGCCATCAGATTAACCCCGGTTGAAACTAGTTTATACAATTTCCCCTTGCTATACTGAGCCATATATACAGCAGTCAAAATTCCAATAGGTACACCGATAATAATAGCGCCTATGGTTACATAGACGCTACCTACGATCATCGGGAAAATACCAAAGGAAGGGTTGCCTGCTGTAGGCTTCCATTCCATACCGAACACAAAATTACCAAGTCCGATCTGGCTTATAGCAGGGATTGAATTCCCAAAAATAAATAGACAGATTACAATAACTGCGATGATGGAAAATGTAGCAGCCACTGTAGTCAGTATGCGGAAGGCTTTCTCCTTCGCGTAAAAAGCTCGCTTACTACTGTCAGTGTGAATACTCATACCCTTGCTCCCTTATATTTTCTAATTACTTAATGTCTTCCCAGTTTAAAATCGAACCAGTATAGATGCCTTTAAGATTTTCTAAAGTAATATCTTCAGCAGCATTATCTTTATGAACGATTACTGCGATTCCGTCCATTGCGATTGGAGTACCTGTTAATTGTGATGCTTCTTCTTCTTTTAGTTCACGTGAAGCCATACCGATTTGAACAACTCCGTCGATTGCATTTTGAACACCTGTAGTAGAATCAGATTGGCTTACTTGAATATTTGCATTTTGATTTACTGCTTTATATCCTTCTGCTAGTTTTTCCATAACAGGAGTAACAGATGAAGATCCTCCTACTGTAACGTCTCCGCTTACGTCCGCAGCCTGATATGCACCAGTACTGTCTACTTTGATATAACCTTCTGCCTCTACAATAGCTTGTCCTTCGTCGCTTAAGATAAATTTAATGAAGTCTTCTGCAACCGGCTCAACGTTTTCGCCAGTTACGATATTGAAAGGTCTTGCAATCGGATAAGTTTTATCTGAAACCGTTGCTGCTGACGCTTCTACTCCATTGATTTTAACTGCTTTTACTGTATCGTTTAAACTTCCTAGAGAAATATATCCGATAGCCGCAGGATCGCCAGATACAGTAGTCATCACTGCATTTGTACTATTTTGGATCGCAGCGTCTGCTGTAGTATTGTCGTTATCATCTTCTTCAACACCAGTCAATTCAACGAAAGCTCCCCTTGTACCTGAACCTGCTTCTCTCGATACAACTGTAATAGGACCAGTTAAGCTCTCTCCTGCACCAGTATCTGCTCCTGTGTCGCCTCCACCGCCGCCGCATCCAACTAATACAACAGCTACTGCAAATGTTGCTAATAATACCTTAATGATTTTCTTCATTCGTTCCTCCTAGTAGTTTTGTTTTGTTTTTAAACTTTCATAATGATTGTAAAGGGACTATGTAAATATGGTCGGAGTTGAATGTTAAATTTAAGTAAAATGATTTAATAATTCCTCTAATTTTCGCTTTTTCTATAATAATTTCAAAAGAAAACCTTTGCTTAAATTTTAAAAATCACTCCTTCAAAAAACCAACAAAAAAGATAGAGTGGAGAGATTCAAAAGAAAGAGTGAAGTTGTGGACGAAAATAATAGGAACAATTATTTTCTACCTTTGATGAAATGCAGCTTATGTACGTCGATAGGAACTTATAATTCTTAACATTTTCTTTTCCAAACAAAAAAGAAAGCAGCAAAATGCCGCTTTCCTTCTCTTCACTCTAACAAACTTCTATTCTATTTTTTCTCAAGCAAATTTTAAGCGATAGCGAAAAATTATCTTTCCCTATTCCCTAAAACCTATTTTCCTTTCTTTCCCCTTCTTTTCCTGGGTTGCGAAGCAATCCCGCCCAATGCCTGGCTGTCCTTGGACACGTCGCCTGGGTCGTGCAGCGATCCCGCCTATTCCTTACGCCCAGTTTCCTTTTTCAAACACTGTAAAGAGTTCTCCGTCCCATGTCTCTCCTTTTATGGAAAGATCTTCAGAACCTACCATAAAATCTTCATGGATCAAGGCGTCGTTGACACCGGCTTCTTTTAATTCATCCTCATTCATTTTTGTTCCGCCTTCTATACAGGTAGGGTAGGCTTTTCCAAAGGCAAAATGGCAAGATGCATTTTCGTCAAAGAGCGTATTATAGTAAAGAATATTGCTGTTGGAAATGGGACTGTCGAAAGGTACCAAGGCAACTTCTCCCAGATGCTTTCCGTTCTCGTCTACCCCAAACATATCCTTTAAATACTGTTCTCCGATCTCTGCACTGTATTCAACCACTTTTCCGTTCTCAAAAACAAAACGCATGCCGTCAATAAGATTTCCGCCATAATTAAGAGGTTTTGTAGAATAAAGCACCCCTTCTGCTCCATCTTTTTTCGGCATTGTGAAGACTTCCTCTGTAGGAATATTCGCTATAAATTCCACACCTTTGGCGTTTTTGCTGCCAGCAGACAGCCAAATATGGTTTTTAGGAAGCTCCACTTTTAAATCTGTACCTTTGCTGTTTTTATAATGAAGATAGCGAAACTGTTTCTCGTTTAAAAAATCTGCATGGGAGTCCATATCAGCTACATGTTCATTCCAGTTTTTGATAGGATCTTCGCCGACTCGAGCACTGTCTAATATACTAGTCCATAATTCTTCTACTGCTTGTGCCTCTGAAAGCTCAGGAAACACCTTCTTCGCCCAGGCTTTTGTCGGAGCTGAAACAACACACCATGAATTTAAGTCGTTCATGGTATATTTCCGATTTTCTTTTGTTGCAAGACCTGCTGCTTTGTTCCAGGCTGCTATTTTTTTTGGATCTACATCTTTCAACAGCTCTGGATCTTCTGCATGAATCGAAATAACAGCACCGTCCTTTTCGAAATAATATTTCGACTTGTCGACGGCCCATTTTGGATATTCTTCGAAAACTTCCATCGGTGCGTTTTCATATTTTAAAAGAGTCAGCTCATCGTCTGCCCAGTTCATGATCACTTCAGAAGCTCCTCTTTTGTAAGCTTTTTCCGCTAGGATACGGGCAAAATCCGCCCTTTCAATCGGTGCGCTGATCATAACAGGTTGTCCTTTTTGAATATTTGCTCCTTTTTCAACGATCAACTCTGCATAACGTTCTATTCTTTCTTTCATAGAAACTCCTTATCTGTTCTTGAAATATTTATCTCTTAAATATTCTATCCCATCTACATATCCCTGAAAACCCCGGCCTTTGATTATCTTCTCGCAATACTCTCCGATATAAGAGATCTTTCGAAACTCTTCCCTTGTTTCGATATCGCTGATATGGACTTCGACGGCAGGAATTTGAACTGCTTTCAAAGCATCTAGAATAGCTACCGAGGTATGAGTATAAGCTGCAGCATTAATCACGATTCCATCCATCCGTCCGTGGGATTGCTGAATCCGATCTACAAGATCGCCTTCGTGGTTGCTTTGATAAAACTCCAAAGTTTCAGAATCTCCTTCTGTCCTCTCTCTGATATAGTCGATCAAATCATCATAGGTTTCTTTCCCGTATATCTCCGGTTCCCGAATCCCCAGCATATTAATATTGGGTCCGTTAATGATCAATATTTTCATTAAAATCCTCCAGTATCTTCTCGACAGATTCATCTATTTTACCGTTTTGTATTTCCACATCGGAAAACCTCTGATATTTAGGCAGCCTTATCTCCTGCATTTTCTTTAAAGAAGAAAGTCCACCCTTTGATAAGGGTCTGCCTTGTATCGGAAGATCCTCAAGTTTTCGATTTAAAAAATAAATTCTTCCATTCTGCTTCAAAGGTAAATAATTTCTTTCGTCTAATACAGAACCTCCTCCTGTAGATAAGACGATTCCCGTCATCTTTCCGAATTCCAGTATCACTTCCCGCTCTAATTTTCTGAAGGCTTCTTCTCCTTCGGAGTCGAAAATAGCAGGTATTGATTTTCCCGCTTTCTTTTCGATTTCAGAATCTGTATCAATATGCTTTCTCGATAATTTTTCTGCCAGAGCTTTTCCCAAGGTAGATTTTCCTGAACCAGGCATTCCGATGAGTATGATATTTTCTGTTTTTCGGCGAAGCTTCTGTATTACCTTTTCAGTAATCACTTCGCTTATTTTTTTATCCATAAAAAGTTCAGCCGCAGCCTTTGCCTGAACCACAAGCATAGGCAGACCGTCGCTGTGTTTTATTCCAAGCTCTCGAGCTTGAAGAAGAAGGGCTGTACGATGAGGGTTGTATACCACATCGCACACCCCTTCTAAGAGGGAAAAGTCTTTTAAATCGATAATCCTCTCCAAATTATGAGGATACATTCCTACCGGAGTGCAGTTGATAATAATCTCCGCATCATAATGGCTGTACAGTTCTTGAAATGTTCTGTTTCCCGATCTAGAAAATTTCAGCACTTCCTTTGCCTTTAGAAAGCTCAGTACCGCTTCTACCGTTTGAGAAGTGGCACCGTCTCCCAGTATAATAACCTTTTTATTTTCCACTTCGATAGAAGCTCTTTTCAGCTGATACTGAAAACCGTAAAAATCCGTATTATAGCCCAGAACTTTTCCTTCTCTTTTTATAACCGTATTTACAGCACCGATTTTTAAAGCATTTTCTTCGATGTCGTCGCAGTACTGCATGATGGCTTTTTTATAAGGAATGGTAATATTAAAACCTGCTATATCTTTTCTTTGGATCAGTTCTTCGATTTCCTGTTCTTCTCTCTCGAA
Source organism: Gallicola sp. Sow4_E12 (assembly GCF_052116305.1). NCBI lineage: Bacteria > Bacillati > Bacillota > Tissierellia > Tissierellales > Peptoniphilaceae > Gallicola > Gallicola sp. Sow4_E12. The sequence continues at coordinate 11,521 of NZ_JBQKLI010000017.1, forward strand.
CAGTTCATATTTATATGAACCGAAACAGCTGTGAATTTCTGGCGAAAAACTGTGTTTAAGCGTTTTTCCTAATAAACCGTAAATCATAAAAACTCCTTAAGTTTCTGAATAGTTTCCTAAAAATACAAAGTCTGGATTTTCCTTCTTTAAAGATGAAAGCAGCCCCATCACTTCCGGCATCAATACAGAACCTTCAAAATCAAAATGGAACATAAATTCAAAGTCTCTGCCTACTATCGAACGGCTTTCAATCTTCGTTAAATTAAGGCCAAGGGATGCAAAACGTGCAATAATTTTATAAAGTCCCCCGGGCTCATGGGAAGCTGTAAGCATTATAGAGATTTTATTCGCTCCTGGATAAATCTCAAGTTTTTTTGAAATACAGATGAAACGGGTATAGTTGTTGTCGCTGTTTTGTATTCCATCTTCTATTACTTCTAAACCGTATAATTCTACACAATGAAGAGAAGATATCGCTGCCAACTCTTTTCTATCCGATTCGGAAACTGTTTTTGCCGCCATCGCCGTATTTCTTACGGAAGTTATTTCAACGTCACTAATTTTTTTCAGATAGCCGCTGCATTGTTCCAAAGCTTGTCGATGGGAGATGATTTCTTTTATATCTTCTTTCTTAATACCCTTTTTCCCCAATAAACCATGATGGATAAATAAACGGAAGCTTGAAATAATGGAAAAGTTTTTCTTTTCCATTAACTCATACACTTCTTTCACAGAGCCGTTTGAACTATTTTCTATAGGCAAAACTCCATAGTCGCATAGTCCTTGTTCTACTGCATCGAAAACAGATTCAAAAGTATCGAAATACATTAAATGTCCCATGGGAAAAAGTTTATCCGATGCCTGTTGAGAATAAGATCCTTCCGTTCCTTGAACAGCAATCATTCCCTTTTTCGGCAAAAGCTCAGGGGTGTTTTTTACCGCTTCTTTGATTTGATCTTCCAATTCTTGGGACTTTAACAAAAATTCCGATTGATAAGATTTGCTTAAGTCAAACAATGTGGAGTATAAGAGCCTTGCATAGGGCGCAAATTCTCCTGCATTTTTTGTCACACGATCGAGTATTTCTCTTTCTCTGCTTTTATTCTTTATAATAAGTCCTTCTTTATGTTTCGCCTTTGCTACTTCATAAGAAAGTTCCATCCTCTTTATAAAGCATTCTAAAAGCTGATCGTCTACTTCGTTAATCTTATCTCTAATCTCTTTTAAATCCACTTTCTTCACCTGCCATTTCATCTAATAGTATTATCGCCAACGCCGCCTCTACTACAGGAATTGCGCGAATCGCAATACATGGATCGTGACGGCCTTTGATTACAAGTTTTTTGTTTTTCATTTCGGATATGCTGAAAGAATCCTGCTCCATGCTGATAGAGGCTGTAGGTTTCATTCCCACTCGGAAAAGAATCGGCATGCCGTTTGAGATACCTCCGTTGATTCCTCCCGCATGATTTGTAAGGGTTTTTACTTCTTCCCCTTGGATCTGTAAAGAATCGTTGTGCTTAGATCCCTGCATTCTAGTCCCTTCAAATCCTGTTCCGAACTCGATCCCCCGCACTCCCGGAATGCCAAAGATCATTTGTGCAATTCTATTTTCCAAACCGTCAAAAATAGGATTGCCAAGACCTCCCGGTACTCCAATGGCAGCACATTCGATCACTCCGCCTACAGAGTCCAAATCCTTTATCATCTCAAGGATTTTTTCTCTTATTTTATTGCCAGCTTCCTCGTCTATTACAGGAATTTCTTTTTTTCCAGGAGATAAAAGTTCTTCCTTTGTGATCTCAACAGGGTCCCATCTTTTATCTTCGATTTTTTCAATAGAAGACAAGTGAGCGCCGATATAGATTCCTTTTGCTGCCAAAATCTGTTTCGCAATTCCTCCAGCGATACAAAGAGGCGCCGTCAGCCTCCCAGAAAAATGTCCTCCCCCTCTCATATCCGCATGACCCCCATACTTCAAATAAGAAGTATAGTCTGCATGGGAAGGCCGGGGAATGTCTTTTAAGTTTGAATAGTCTTTCGATCTTTGGTCGCTGTTGCGAATCATCGCTGCCAAAGGGCTTCCTGTTGTTCTGTCCTGATAAAGGCCGGATAGAATTTCCGGAATATCTCCTTCTTTTCGTTTCGTAGCCAAATCGCTTGTACCAGGAGCTCTTCTTTTCATAAAGTCTTTCAGTTCTTCTATATCTACAGATTCTCCTGCTGGAAGACCGTCTATCACAACACCAATTCCTTTTCCGTGGGATTCTCCGAAGATTGAAATTTTTATATTTTTACCGATTGTCGATGACATGAGCCTGGCCTCCTAATGATTTATAATCTTCATAAAATGCAGGATAGGATTTGTTAACCGCTTCTGCACGGTCGATTATAACCTCTTTCTCGCATTTAATCGCTGCAATACTTGCCGCCATTGCAATCCGGTGATCGCCAAAGCTTGAGGTTTCCCCTCCAGAAAGACTCCCTCCCTGTATGATCAGACCGTCTTTCGTTTCTTCTGCTTTTCCGCCTAGATCTCGGATCATTCTGGCCGTAGTCTCTAAACGGTCTGTTTCTTTATAACGAAGTCTCTCTCCATTATAAAAAACCGATTCTCCTTCGCTTACAGAAGCGATTACCGCAAGGATTGGCAGAAGATCTGGAATCTCTTTCAAATCGACTTTTATTGCCTGAAGTTTTCCTTTTTGTACGGCGACTTTTTCTCCCCGAACAATATCAGCTCCTGCTGCTTCTAAAATATCAAGAATTTTCGCATCGGACTGGAGAGTATCTTTTTTTAATCCCTTTAGCACAACCGTTCCTTCCAAAGCTCCTGCCGCAAGATAAAAGGCTGCATTTGAAAAGTCTCCTTCTACATCGATCTCTCCAGGGCTTTTATAGGAACCTTTCTTTACCCGAAACACACTTTCAAAATATTCTACATCGATACCGAAACGCTTCATCGTCTCCATTGTCATATCCACATAAGCTGATGATTCTAAAGGACTTGTTAAATGGATTTCTACTTCTTCTCCCATTAAAGGAGCGGCAAAAAGAATTCCTGATATATATTGAGAAGAAACATTTCCTGGCATTGTGAAAGTCTTGCCTTTTAAACGCCCCTTCGTTTCAAAGGGAAGATTCTCTGTGGAAAAAGAAGTTCCGTTTTCTTCCATGGCATTTTGAAGATCTTTTAAGGGTCTTTCCGGCAGTCTCCCTTCTCCTGTAAAGGATGCTTTCTTTGTTAAAGCTGCCGTTACAGGGAGAAGAAAACGAAGTGTCGATCCGCTTTCTTTCGGGTTGATAAAAACATCTTCCGGCACTTCTCGGATAGGCGTTACGATCAGCTGATTTTCTTTTCTTTCAATACCAGCTCCGAGAGCTCTTAAACAACCGATTGTCGCTTCGATATCCTCTGAAGTATTATTAATATTTATAATCGAATTTTTATCTGCCAAGCTTGCGCAGATCAAAATTCGATGTCCGTCGGATTTAGAAGATAAAATTTCTAGTTCCCCCTCCAGACGGTCCGCTGTTATCTGTACTTTCATATTAAACTCTGCCCTTCTCAATATATTCTCGGAAATCTTCGATTAGAACCTTATGAAGCCTGCATTTTCCGATTCTTTCGATTTCAATAATAGTTATCTTATCGCTGCTGCATTTTTTATCTTTATATACTTTTCCAAATAAATCCTCAGTAGAATAGCTTGTTTTTGTAGGAAGTCCATTCTTTTCGAGAACCTTAAGAATTCTTCCCCTGTTATCTTTTTTTAAAACCCCGATTTTTTCGCATGCTCTTGCCATCATGCCCATACCCATAGCGACTGCATGCCCATGGCTTACTTCATATCCGCTTGCTTTTTCTATAGCATGTCCGATAGTATGCCCGAGGTTTAAAAACTGCCGTTCTCCTTTTTCCATTTCATCTTTCTTCACCACTTCAGCTTTATGTTTCACGCATCGTTCTATGATATTGGAAAGGCGGGCATCCCTTTGAGTTAAGGCTGTTTCAAATTCAGCAAAGAGCTCTTCGTCTCGAAGAATGCCGTATTTTATAGATTCTGCAACACCATCCAGAAAACGCTCTTCTTTCATTGTAGCAAAAAGATCCGGATCGCATAAAACCGCCTGGGGCTGTTTAAAAGCTCCTACAAGATTTTTACCTTCCTTAAGATTTACAGCAGTTTTGCCACCAACAGAAGAATCCACTGCAGCGAGCAATGTTGTAGGTACTTGTATATAATCGATTCCTCTTAAAAAGGACGCCGCCGTAAAACCAGACAAATCGCCTACTACCCCTCCTCCAAAAGCAAGAACTGTATCGTTTCTATGAAAATTATGTGCTGCCATATATTCTAAAATTCGGCCATAAACTTCTAAAGATTTGCTTTCTTCCCCTGGAACGATAATATATTTATCCCACTCAATATTATTTTCGTTCATCTGCTCTGCTATAACTCTTCCATAGAAAGAATCTACATTTTCATCTGTAATAATGAGCAGTTTTCCTTTTAGAAAAGGCTTTATCGATTTTCCTAGTATGTTAAGCAATCCCTTTTCTATTATGACAGGATAAGAGGGATTTGTTTCGATTTGTATCTGGCTCATGGATTATCTCCTTTTATCTTCCATTTCTTTTTTTGCAGCACATCCGGCATGCAGCATTTCTTTTAACATTTCTTCTTCTTCTTTTTCGATCGCATCGGCGTAGCTCTCCAGCTGACTGCTTATTCTTCGTATTTCTCTGCAGAGATTATCTTTGTTCTTAAAGAAAAGCTCTGTCCACATCTCTGCGTCTAGTGTTGCAACCCGAGTCAAGTCCCTTAAACTATCCGCAGAAAATCCGTATTCCTCGTTGTGGCTTGGAGACTGGACATAGGAATTTGAAACTACATGGGCAAGCTGAGACGTATACGCGATGATGCGGTCATGTTCACAGCTGTTGGAATAAACAATTTTCTTAAACCCGATTTCTCGAAAAAGAGGCTCTAATCTTTTACCTAAACCTTTTGAAGTTTCATTTTCCACAAAGATCATAGATGCTTTATCATACAGCTCAGGCAAAGAGCGGTCATAGCCGCCTCGTTCTCTGCCCGCCATAGGATGGCCTCCCAGATATGAAAACTGATATTCTTTTGCAAGAGGAAGAATTTCCTCCTCCAGCACTCTTTTTACTCCGCAGAGATCTAAGAGGGTTCCTCGTATATTTTCCTTGTTTTTTTTCACAAAATCAACAGCTGCCCCAGGTCGTACTGCTAAAAGAATCAGCTCGCAGCTCTTTATATTTTCCTGATTTAACTCTTCCTGTATTATCCCTTCTGCTAATGCAGCTTCCATCGTGCTTTCATTTGTATCAAATCCTAAAACTGTATGAGAAGAAATCCGATGAAGCGCCTTGGCAAAACTTCCTCCGATCAGCCCCAGTCCTAAAATACCGACTTTCATTTATGAAAGCTCTGCCAGTGCATCGTGAAGCTTGAAAATTTTCTTAGCCACATTATCGAAAGTCTCTGGTTTCAAGGACTGAGGACCATCGCATAAAGCATGTTCCGGATCGTTATGCACTTCGATGATCATACCATGAGCTCCTGCTGCTGTTGCTGCTAACGATAAAGGCTCTACCATTCTGCTCATTCCTGCTGCATGGCTTGGATCGATAATAACAGGAAGATGTGTTTCTTCTTTTAAAACCGGAACCGCTGAGATATCAAGGGTATTTCGAGTCATTCTTTCGAAGGTACGGATTCCTCTTTCGCAAAGAATGACGTTTCGGTTGCCGCCAGCCATAATATATTCAGCACTCATAATAAGCTCTTGGTACGTAGCAGAAAGTCCTCGTTTTAAAAGAATCGGCTTGTCGATTTTTCCAAGTCGTTTTAAAAGTTCGAAGTTCTGCATATTTCTCGCTCCAACTTGAATAATATCTACATCATCGCATAATTCCAATTGTGAAGACTCCATAATCTCTGTAACGATAGGAAGACCTGTCTCTTTTTTTGCGGCTAGCAGAAGCTCGATTCCTTCGGCTCCCATTCCTTGGAATGCGTATGGCGATGTTCTCGGTTTGAATGCTCCCCCTCTTAGGATCGTAGCTCCTGATTTCTTAACAGCTTTCGCCACTTCGATAATCTGCTCTTTTGATTCTACAGAACACGGACCGGCAATGACTGTAAAGTTGTTTCCTCCGATTTTTGTTCCATTTTCTAAAGTAATCACTGTATCCTCCGGATGAAATCTTCTGTTTGCTTCTTTGTACGGCTCTTGAATTCTCTTCACCGCTTCAACAATCTCTAAAGCATTGATCAAACTTGCATCAATCTTCGTTGTGTCTCCTACAAGTCCCAAGATCGTAATATTTTCTCCTACAGTAGGTCTAACTTCCACCCCTTGGTTTGTCAACCATTCTTTTAATCGAGCTACCTGTTCTTTGTCTGGGTTTTGTTTTAATTTGATAATCATAATTGTATCCTCCTAGTTGATTTTAAATAAATAAAGCTCCCAAAACGGCTGTTTTGGGAGCTTCTAATAGACTTAATTTTTCTGTAATTATATACCAATCTCAGAATAATTTAAATGTCTATGCATGCAACCCAAAAAAGCTTTACCATAAAAATAAGTAAAGTAAAAGCTAAAATAAAATTGTGCAAAAGACATTAGGTTTTTCATAACAATTTCTCCTTGTTTTCTAAGATGAATTAATAATAACATAATTTCTATCTCCTGCCTAGAAAATACTTTAACACTTAAAAGCATAAAATGAATTGGTTATTTATTATCAATTTGGAAAGTCTATTTTCCAATGTTTTAAAAGCTTTTTAGACTTGTTACATTTTTTTAATAATTAAGAAACCGGCTCTTCTCGATTTAAAATAATCTGATTCCATCTCCAATTTCTTGTCTCTCCATCCGGATATGTATCTTCAAAATGATCTACTCGTTTATTAATCACAGAGTACTGATCTCTGTAATACAGAGGGATTACCGGCGTTTCGACCGTCATAATCTGATGAAATTCTCCATAATTGGCATTTCTCTTGTCGAAATCGAAGCTTTCCCGGCTGCTGATTCTGTTTAAATTCTCTTCCAGTTCCTCTGTGGAAAATCTGGGATAATTATATTCTGAATTTTTTCCGTAATAAAGTGAAGGATTCGGATTTTGTGTCAGTCCCCAAGTAGCTTGATACACATCTATCGCTGGATCATCGTCTTTTAAACGATTGTATAAATCCTGAAATTCTAAAGGCTTCCCATCTGTCAGGATTACATTTAAACCGATCTCTTTCCAAGCTCCGATATAGTAGGCTGCTAATTCTTCAGAAAGATATCCATCCTCTGCCAGTGCAAAGGATATACTCAAAGGATTCCCCTCTGGATCTTCTCTATAGCCGTCTGCATCTATATCTTTATACCCTGCATCCTCTAGAAGCTGCTTTCCATTTTCTGGATTATAGGGGAATCCTGGAGGATTTTTAGGAGAAAGATTTTCATACATGGGAAGAATCAGTGAATTCCCCGAAGATCTTAAATCTCTAAAAAATTCTGCAGCTACTTTTTCCCGGTCGATGGCATAAGCCATAGCTGTTCTAAGATTTCCATTAGCCATCTTGCTGTTCGAATCTGTCTGAACCTCTATTTCTTCTTCTCCTGTTAATTTTCCTAGTTTAAAACCTAAATACGTATAAGTAAGATCTTGTTTTTTCAGTATGGAATAGTTTGTATACTTTGAAACTTGAGAGTATAAAGTAGGATCAAGTCCTTCTATATAATCAAACCTCCCCTGATCTAACGCCGCTAAGGTTTCAATGGGTTTCATCCACTCAAACTCTACCCCTTCTAAAGAAGGTTTCCCTGCCCAAAAATGCTCATTCGCTTTAAAAACAATCTTTTCTTGTGGAATAATCTGGGATATAGAAAAAGGACCTGCTGATAGAGGACTGACACGCACAACTTCTGAATTCGGAAGTTCTGTTATGGATACCCCCTCCATCTGCTTAGAAGGAACAGGTTCCGTTAAGACCCCTTCCCCCCACAATATATCGGGAGAAAACTCCTTGTAGCTTATAATAATCGTATTCTCGTCTGGTGTACGGACACCGGATATCCTTTGCGCTTCTCCTGCATGATACTCTTCCATTCCTCTAATATTTTTCATTGCATCGTCGTATCTAAGACCTGTATAGTCGGGATGTCCTATAATTTCATAAGCATAGGCAAAATCTTTTGACGTAACCTTCGATCCATCGGACCATTTAAATTTATCGCTTAAAATCTCCATCTTCAATGTTCCATTTTCCGTATTCGGTTCAAAGGACAGTACTTCAGAAGATTTATACTCTAGATCTTCTCCCCTTTCCAAAGAACCGTACATTGTATCCTCCATGATTTTCCAATCCATAGGGTTTTCATAATACAAGTAGGAAAAAACACCGTCGAAAGAAGTCTCGCCGCTTAAGCCGACTTTAAAAACCCCTCCAGGAACGGGTTCCCCGGAATGGCTGACGACTCCTTTCTTTCCTTCTTCCACTATTTCAGCTGTTTCTTGGTTTTCTCTGCCGCAAGCTGCTGCAAAAAGAAGGATTACTGCTGTACACATCAGAAATATTTTCTTCATCTCATTCCCCTATAAAAAGAGTCTCCTCCTCAAAACAAGGGGAAACTCTTATATGCCTAAAAAATATCTGTAGAAGAATCAATCTTGTTGATTTCCACTTTCTCAATCATTTCTTCAATCTCTGGTCTTTTCGCCATATCTCGTGTAAATGCGGTAGCCGCTCCGCAGGCTATAGCTACCCGATAAGCTTCTACAGGATCCGACAATCTAATATAGGTCGCAATAAAACCGGCGATCATCGCTTCCCGAACCCCTTCCGAATTCACATACTCTCCCGTAATCCGAAGACCGTGGTACGCTTTATCCTTCGTGAAGAGAATGGACCCTCTGCCCTCTACCGGCGAAATCAAATAATCTACCCCTTGATCAAGGATGATCTTTGCGTATTTATGAAGGTCAGAAGGATTTTTGATTTCTACTCCAAGCATTTTTTCTATCATCTCGTGGTCTGCGACGATGAGCATCGGCCCTTTATCTAAAAGTTTTACCATCTCCTGAGGATATACATCCATAATAAATCGGGCTTTGTTTGCATTGCAGATAGAAATTACCCTGTCGTAAACTTCCTCTGTAATCGTCGGCGGAAGGGATCCTGACATAATCACAGTATCCCCTTCCTCTACACGGCTCATATAATATAAAAACTCCTGATACTCCATAACAGAAACATTCGGACCCTTTGCATTGATCACTGTTTCTTCTTGTTTTAAGAGCTTTACATTTATTCTAGAATCATCATCTACGTGAATAAAGCCCCTTTGTATATCTTCCCGTTCTAGCCAGTCTTCGATAAATTGACCTGTATAACCGCCGATAAATCCTGTCGCAACAGAAGGCATCCCCAGCTGTCTTAATACTCTGGAAATATTAATCCCTTTTCCTCCCGGAACTTTATAGTCGTTCGACATACGGTTCAATTCTCCAATAACCAGCTCTTCTAAATCCACAAAAAAATCCATTGAGGGATTCAGGGTTACTGTATAAATCATATACTCCTCCTTAGCCGATTATATGCGGTGCCAATCCCACAATCAGCATTCTAAATATTGTACTGCCTACTAAAAACATCAGTATTGCCGTAATTAATCCTCCCCCGGCTGCAAGACCTAAAACCGCCGAATAATCTTTTTTATCAAATCTATTCCAGTGCAGAGACAATAATCCAAATAATGCAGCTGCTGCCAATACGATAAACAAGATTGGATGAGCTCCTAAAGGTTTCGCCAATAAAATAGAATCTATCACCACTAGATAGTTTCCGATTAAATAGATCACGAAACGAATCACCGCCATTAACATAGAGAGAATTAAAGAATATTTAAAAATCTCGTCTTTCAACGGCTTCTCCTGAAATCGGCTCTGCATAAAATATTGAGCCGCACTTAATGATACAAATGTGCTTAGTCCGTCAAATGCTGCTAAAAGAACGATCACAATATAGCTTCCTATAACACCTCTTTGTGCACTAATGGATTTTTCGTAAAGAAATAATGGCATCAAGAGAAATACAGCAAATATAATGATCATAATTAAAAGCGCCTTATCGCTTGACAGCACTTTGTTCACAGGTTTTGCAGTGCGCTTATAAAGTTTCTCCTGTCCCGCTAGAAGAGCTTTATAAGATTTTTTCCCCATTTTCTGAATCTTATTCAGAAAATTATTTGTTTTATATTTCGAAAAGAATCGGCTGAAGGCTGATTCTTTTTCTATAGTTTCTTCTTGAATTTCTTCTTCCGATTCCTTCTTTTCAAAATGGATTTTCGTTTTTTCCGACGGATCCAAACGAAAAATAGTTTCATCTATATTTTCTTCTGTTTCCTTAAAACCCTGAAGTTCATCCCGATATTTTGCTTCATACGGTATGTCTTCTTTTTTCTTATTTTCTTTTGACTTCTTCGTATTAAATATATCTTCAATCTGCATCGTTTTTCGTTCTTTTTTCGATACATTTGTTTTTTCCTTGTCCGCTAAACTATCCTTTAACCGAAGATAGCTCTCGATATCTTCTCCGCAATAAGGACAGAAATTAACATCTTCAGGGATTGATTTTCCGCAATTTGGACAAAACATAAACATTCCCCCTTATAAAATTATTATATCATACCACTTTCCCTTTTTCTTCCCGCCTAGTGATAGAAAGCAGTTTTCATTTGAAAAATAACGCTTTTATGCTATAATGGACGAAATCGTTGATGGAGAGAAAACTCGCACGACCATTTTCAGAGAGCAAAGGGAAGCTGGGACTTTGCAATGGCAGCGAATCATATGGACTTCGGAGAGAATCGGCGAAATGAAGTAGCCGGTTACGGAAACCTACCGTTATCTTGGAACAGTATGTTTGTACTTATAGAGTGGGTCTTTAGACCAACAAAGGTGGCACCGCAGTTTAAACTGTCCTTTTTAGAGGACGGTTTTTTTATTTTTTGGAGGAAATTATGGCAGCATATTCAGCTCACGAATTAAATGAAAAACAATTGGAAATTTTAAAAGAAAAACTTGGTACAATCCGAGAAAAAAGCCCATTTTACAGCAAAAAATATGAAGGTCTTGATTTACATATTGAAAGTTACGAAGACTTCAAAAACATTCCTTTTACCGAAAAAGGCGACCTCAGAGAGGCCTACCCCCTTGGACTTATGGCCTGCGAAGAAGAAAAGATTGTGCGCATTCACTCTTCTTCCGGTACAACAGGTACTCCTGTCGTTATCCCCTATACTCAAAAAGATGTAGACGACTGGTCTATGCTCTTTGCCCGCTGTTATGAAATCACAGGCGTTACTCCTATGGACCGTGTTCAAATTACTCCAGGCTACGGCTTATGGACTGCAGGGATCGGTTTTCAATTAGGAGCAGAACATCTAGGTGCTATGACCATCCCTCTAGGACCCGGAAATACAGAAAAACAGCTTCAGATGATGGAGGATTTTAAATCAACAGTACTCTGTTCGACTTCTTCTTACGCTCTTTTATTGGCAGAAGAAATCGAAAAACAGGGTATCAAAGAGAAAATCCATCTAAACAAAGGGCTTATCGGAAGCGAACGATGGAGCAAAAAGATGCGTAAAAGCATAGAAGATTCTCTCGGTGCTTCTTTATACGATATCTACGGTTTAACAGAAATCTACGGACCGGGTATCGCCATCAGCTGCGATGAAAACAACGGAATGCATTATTTCAACGACTATCTGTTCTTTGAAATCATCGACCCGAAAACAGGAGAAATTCTTCCATTCGGAGAAACAGGAGAGCTTGTTATTACAACTCTTCACAAAGAAGGAGCCCCTCTTATCCGTTATAGAACCCATGATCTGACAAGATTCCTTCCAGATGAATGTCCCTGCGGATGCGAATTCCCCCGTATCGACACCTTAGTCGGACGAACCGACGATATGGTTAAAGTAAAGGGTGTAAATATGTTCCCTGCACAGATCGAAGAGATCCTTCAAAAGGTCGATAATGTATTAAGCGAATATCAGATGATGATCGATCACTTAAACGGCAGAGATATCGTCACTGTATATTTCGAAACCGACGCTCAAGAAGGGGCTCACCGAAGCGAAGTGGAAAACAAAGTTCGCAAAATCTTCAAAGAACTGATCGGTATCACTATCGTACCGAAAGCAGTAGATCTTTGCGATCTGCCTCGAAGCGAGAAAAAGTCAACACGAATCTTTGATAATAGATACTAATATGGAAAAATCGGCTTTCTTTTTAGAAAGCCGATTTTTATATCTTTAGTCCATATTTGTCCATTCAGGAATTTCATATTTTCCTTGATAAAACTTCTCTATATTTTCTCCAACTGCAGCCTCTCCCCCTAATATCACAACATTTTTGATCTTTCTATAACTTTCTAAGAATTGGAACGTATATTTTGAAAACTGATCTTTATCTGTTAATAAAACAACACCGTTTTGTGTGCTGGCAAGAGATGCAGCTGTTAGTCCATCCGGATAATTTCTAGCATTTACTACAATAATCGTATCTGCATTCTTTTCTAAATAATTTTGGTTCGTATAACGATATCCTACTAATCTTGCTGTTTGAAATCTGTCCTTTCCATCTATACGATCTCCTGCTTGAATGGGAACTGCTTTTTCTCCTCCAATCGCTAAATCAACTTTCGGATATTGATGTCCTTTCATATAAGGAATCAGGCTGTAGAAGCTGTCGCCAAGTTTTGCCATTTCACCTATAAGAGGCCCCGCAGTTAGAGCATCCGAGAAGTTTGTACCACTGACCATAGCAACGTGTTTTTTCGCAAAAGCCTTTGGCAAAAGAGCCTCTCTTTTTTCATTGATTTTTTCTGCTGTTTCTACTCTGTCTTTACCCGCTAATCTTTCAACTGTGATTCCTAGAGCCTTTATGTCTTTTTCTACCTTCTCGGATACGACTCCTTCTCCTCCTAAGATAAATATTTCTTCAGGTTTTAAGCGTTTGATTTCATTAAGTACTTCTTTCGAAATGGTATTCTTTCGAGCTAATAGAAGAGGAGCTTCCACTTGAGCTGTTAAACTTCCGCCCACAAGACCATCGATAAAGTTTTCTCCTGTAGCAATCACTGCATATTTGCTTCCATCTTCAAATGCATATCGGCTTGCTTTGAGAGCTGTTTCATAGCGATCTTTTCCCTCCACTCGGGCAACCTTCATTTTTCCCTGCTCTATAAGCTCTTTAAACTCCTTGAGTTCTCTTCTCTTCTCAGCTATAATCTTATCCAGCTTATCGTTATCCGCTTTATCGGCTTCTTTTCTGTCTTTGTAAACTGTAAAGTCTCGGCTTCTGCTTTCTACCTTTTTTCCATCCAGTTCAATTAATTTCCAGACTCCCAGCTGATCTAATTTAAAACTGAAGAGATAGTTTTTTCCATTTGTAAGGCTTATTGCCTTGAATTTCTTTAACGTTCCGTCTTCTGTTTGAAAAACGATTTCAGAATTTTTTTTGATAACGACCTTATCATCTACAGAATAAAAATCCATATCTTCCCCTAACGCCATAGAAAGACCTGTCATTTCATAGTTTACCAAGGGATCTTTTTCTTTTGCATAGGACGTTCCTGATGCCGCTGCTATAATAAATGCAAACATTAAACAAATCGATACAATCTTTTTTATATCTAGTGCCTCCTAAAGTTTTTCAAAAAATCACCGGTTAATCTTTTGTTATTTTTATTGTATCTAATATATATTATAATGTCGTTACAAATAAGTAACAGTTTAACGATTTCGACGTACACCAGTAAAGAATCCTTATACTTCCTTGACAAAATCTAGATTTAATTGTTGTATTTTAACCTTTGTGATTTTAACATTTCAAAATCCACAAAATGTCAAAGAATTTTTTCACATAAAAAGGACATCTTTCGATGTCCTCATGAAAATACTATTCTTCTTCTGGAAAATTCTTATTTCTAAAAGTAATATAGCGGTATCTTAGATCGTCTTGGACTCTCCACTCGCTTTCTTCGATAATTTCCAAATCCTCTTCCTCAAAAAGATTCGGAACTTGAGTGTCGAAGTTGTCGTATTCTTTATCTACATAAGTAATATACCAGTATTCTACCTGATCCATCAGCTGGCGGACAAGATTTCCTCCTCCTACTAGATACACCTTCTTCTCTTCCCTGCTTGAGGACTGTATTCTCTCCACCATCGGCTCTATTTCTTCAATACTTCCCACTACATACGCTCCGGGAATCTCTTTTACGCTTCTGGAAACGACAATATTGTCTCTGTTTGGTAACGGTTTTCCGCCCGGTAAAGAATCCAATGTTTTCCGTCCCATCACAAGAATGTTTCCTGTAGTACGCTCTTTAAACTTCTTTAAATCTTCACTGATATAAAAAAGCATATCCCCTTTTACACCAATACTAAAATTACGATCTACTGCCAATGAAATATCATATTTCACAAAACTCACCTCTTTTAGCCTGCTCTATCATCTCTTCTAAATATCTCAACGCTCCTTTGTCCGTCCAGTCAAAGGCATCTTGTTTTACACGAATTACTGTATATCCGGATTTTGTAAAGGCAAAATCTATCATCATATCCATTAAGGCATTTTGAAGAGAAACGGTAGAGTCATACTCGATCTCTTCGCAGTATTTGATCCATTTGCTTAGACAAAAGCCGATTTTGAAATCTTCAGGATACTGCTCCAGTGTCTTTTTGCGGTCTTTTGTAAATTTATTTTTTCCATCGTACATAAAGATATATTTTCTTTTTTCAAAAATTCCTGTAATGGAGATCTCTTTTTTTAAAGATTCTATACTTTCTAGAGTATAGCTGTTTTCAAAACTGTCGAGTATGTTTTTGAATTCTTCGTCTTGGCTAAAATCATAGTCTATGACATCAAAACGTATATTATAATCGATTACTCCGTCGGAGTAGATTCTTAAGGTTTTCTTAAAGGCTTCTTTCTGTTTTCTTTGTTCATCGGACATCGAGAAAAAGTTATTCAACAATGGAATCACATCCCTTCATTTGTTTTTTCTGATAAAAAAGAGGCTTCGCAGCCTCTTCGTATATTAATATTTGCTGTCGAGAATTCTTGCTATATGAATCCCGCTGGCAGATGCTTGAGAAAGGGAATGTGTTACTCCCGATCCGTCTCCTACACAGTAAAGTCCCTTTATTTTAGTCTCTAATTTATCGTTGACTTCTACTACGGAATTATAGAACTTAACTTCCACTCCGTATAATAAAGTATCTTCATTTGCTGTACCTGGAGCAATTTTATCCAAAGCATAGATCATTTCGATAATATCGTCTAATTGTCTTTTTGGAATTACTAGAGAAAGATCTCCTGCTGTTGCTTTAAGAGTCGGTCTTGTAAAGCATTTCTGCATTCTTCTTTCGCTGGATCTTCGGCCTCTTACCAAGTCCCCAAAACGCTGAAGAAGCACCCCTCCTCCAAGCATATTCGATAACCGGGCAATGGATTCTCCATATTCGTTTGAATCTTTAAAGGGCTCTGTAAATGTATTCGATACTAATAATGCAAAGTTTGTGTTTTCAGTTTGAAGCTCAGGATCTGTATAAGAATGGCCGTTTACAGTGATTACACCATTCGTATTTTCTGTTACGACTTCCCCATTTGGGTTCATACAGAATGTTCTCACAAGGTCATTGTATTTTTTAGTTTGGTAGACGATTTTACTTTCATACACATCGTCTGTTATATGTTTAAAGACTTCCGCTGGAAGCTCTACACGCACTCCGATATCCACTTTGTTGCTGCTCAATGGAATATCGTTATCTTTGCAGACTTTCGAAATCCACTTGGAGCCGGAACGTCCCGCAGAAAGAATTAAATCTTTACAAAAATACTCTTCTCCGTCGCTTGTCTTTAGATAGAATCCCCCGTCTTTTGCTTCTACAATATCAACAGTGACTCTCCATTTCATTTCTACTTTATCGCTGATGTATTCGCTCATCTTTTTAAGAATTTCAATATTTCTCTCTGTACCAAAATGGCGAACCTTCGCGTCTAATAAATGAAGATCATTGCGCAGTGCGATAGTTTTCAAATCAGAAGATGCTGTGGAATATAGTTTCGCCACACCTCCGTCAAATTCACAAAGCACATCATCTACATATTCCATTAATTCGATAGCTTCTTCCTCCCCAACATAATCGTGGAGATTTCCGCCAAAATTATTGGTAATATTGTATTTACCATCGGATAGAGTACCCGCTCCGCCAAAACCATTCATAATGGCGCATGGTTTGCAGCCTATGCATGTAGGTGTTTTACCTGTCTTAATCGGACAAATTCTTCTCTCAATGGGAAATCCTGAATCCACCATTAATATTTTGGCATTTGTATTCAATTTGGTAAACTCGTAAGATGCAAAAACGCCACTGGCCCCTGCTCCTACTAGAATGATATCGTATGTTTTCAACCTAATCGGTCTCCTTTTCTCTATCTTTAACGCTATATCTTACTATAGTATTATATAGACAACTCTTCGTTTCTGCAAGCCGTTAAATCCAGCCTTTTCGCCTAAAATAAATAATCATGCCGAGGACAATGATAAAACACAGCATCCAAAATAAAGGAAAGGACATGGGATTGTTTTGTCCCGGCAGCATAAAGTTCATACCAAAGACTCCGGAAAGGAAGGTCAAGGGCAGGAAAATTGTCGATATAACTGTTAGAGTCATCATTACATCATTTGTCCGATTTCCGATATTCGTATTAAAGGAATCGATCATAGACGTAATGGTATCTCTATAAATCTCTATTAAATCGATCATTTGTATAATATGATCGTACACATCTCGGAAATAATAACTTGTTACATCATCTATTAGACTAAACTGTGATTTCGAAATAGAATTGATGACAGACCTTAACGGCCACAAAGTTTTCCTCAGATAAATCAAATCTTTTTTGATACGATAGAGGCTCTTTAAAGCATCCTCTTCCGGATCCTCCATCATATTTTCCAAATCGTCAATTGTCTCTCCGATAATATCGAATACAACAAAATAGTTGTCGACGATACGGTCGATTAAGGTAAAGAGCAGGGCATCCGTCGATTTATGCCTGTAGGCCTGAACCGAGTCCAGTTTATTGATAATGTTGTCAAAAAGATGATTGTCTCTTTCATCTACAGTAATCAGCACATCATGTTTTAATATAAAGGAAACCTGATCGAAACGCATTTCCTCTGTCTCGTTATAATCGGAATAATCTACAATATCCGTTACTGCATAAAGAGAGTTTCGATAAGATTCCGCCTTGGTTCTTTGGTCCCCGGATAAAATATCCTCTATAACCAGCGGGTGAATCGAATATAAATCCTTTAATTTTATAATATCGTCTACATTTCGAAGGCCAACCATATAAATCCAGTTTACATTGCCGTCGATAAGCTCTATATCTTCGATATCGTCCACTTCAGTCATATTGAACTCTTTTTTATTAAAAGAGATAAAAAGGATCTGATCTTCTACAATCTCCTCTTTTTCTTTCGAAATATTGTCTAGAATATTCTGCAGTCGGTTTTCAAACTCTCGGCTCATCTTATCACCCCTTCTCTATTTATATCATTCCTGAAAGGCTATTGTAAATCCCCTTGACTTAGAATAAGAGAAAGCCTTGGACTTTCTCTTATTCTACTTTAAATTTTCCAAATTCCTTCTGCATAATCGCGAATCGTACGGTCTGATGAGAATTTCCCGCAGTTCGCAATATTTATCAAGCATTTTTTCGCCCAGCCTCTTCGATCTTTATAATCTTTTCCGATCTGCTGCTGTGCTTTTTTATAAGATTCAAAATCTTTCAATACAAAATAACGGTCTGCTTTATGGCCTGGATGAGGATCAATAAGGCTCTTATAGATTTCTAAAAGCATATAGGTTCCATCATCGTCTAATTTCTCATCCATTAGAAAATCTACAGCCTTTTTAATATCCGGATCTTTCATATAATATTCCATCGGATTATAGCTGTCGAATATTTCTGCCAATTCTTCCGTTTTCGCTCCGAAAAGATAGTTGTTCTCTAAACCAGCTTCTCTAAAGATTTCAACATTCGCTCCGTCTAATGTTCCGATAGTGACTGCCCCGTTCATCATAAACTTCATATTTCCTGTTCCGGAAGCTTCTTTTCCTGCAGTAGAAATCTGCTCTGATACATCTGCAGCCGGGAATAGTCTCTCTCCGTAACTGACGTTGTAATTTTCCACAAAAACAACTTGAAGTCTTGAATTCACTTCTGGATCTTCATTGATCATTCGTCCTACTTCATTAATAAACTTGATAATTGCTTTCGCTCTGAAATATCCCGGGGCCGCTTTTGCTCCAAAGATAAATGTTTTCGGTGTGTATTCTATATTCGGATTTTTCTTCATTCTAAAATAAAGATCCAGTATCTGAAGGGCATTTAGAAGCTGTCTTTTATATTCATGAAGGCGTTTGATCTGAATGTCGAAAATATGATCGGGATTGATTTCAACTCCCTCTTCTTTTCGGATGTATTCTGCCAGCTTCACCTTGTTTTCATGTTTGATTTCGTTAAGTCGGTCCAATACGTCATCGTCATCCGCAAAAGCTTCCAGTTTTTTCAATTCCATCAAGTCGGATTTCCAACCTTCTGAGCCTAGAAGATCTGTAATAAATTCGCTAAGCTTAGGATTGCTGTACATCAGCCAGCGTCTAGGAGTCACTCCGTTTGTTTTATTGGAAAATCTTTCCGGGAACAATTCATACCAAAGATGAAGGGTATCTTCTTTTAAGATCTGAGTATGAAGCTCTGCTACACCGTTTATACTGATAGATGTGTAGATCGCAAGATTTGCCATGCGGACTTGATTATGATTGATAATTCTCAAGTGTTCGATCTCTGCTTCAGAAAATCTTTTGCTGTTTAGAAATTCCGTAAAGCGTCTGTCGATTTCTGTAATAATTTCCAGACATCTTGGAGAAGCTGCATCGACAATGTCGATATCCCACTTTTCCATCGCTTCTTCTAAAATCGTATGATTTGTAAAAGCAAAAACTTTTGAAGCGACAGCCCAAGCATCGTCCCACTCTAGATGCTCTTGATCCAGCAGCAAGCGCATCAGTTCTGGAATAGCCATCACCGGATGGGTGTCGTTGAGCTGGATAATATGATACTCTGAAAAATATTTAAAATTCTTGTCTTCCGGGAAGTTCTTTTTATATTTTGCAACCAGGTCTTGTATCGAAGCCGACACGAAAAGATACTGCTGTTTTAAACGAAGCACCTTCCCCGGTTTTTGACTGTCGTTGGGATATAAAACCCTTGTGATATCTTCTGCTCTGTTCTTTTCTTTCAAACTCACATCGTAACAGAAATTATTGAAGTCTTGGAAGTTAAATCCATCTAGTGCTTCCGCCTGCCACAGTCTTAAAGTGTTGATCCGTTCGTTTCCATAGCCGACGATCGGCATATCGTAAGGAACAGCCAACACTTTGTCGTCATTAAAAGCCACGATTCGAGCTTCAGAATCGACTCGGATAGACCATGGATCGCCGAAACGTGTCCAGTCGTCTCCTTCTTCTACCTGAAAACCATCTACAATTTTCTGTCGAAATAGTCCTTGGGAGTAACGGACTCCATATCCTTGTAAAGGCAGATCCAAAGTTGCAGCCGAATCAATAAAGCAGGCTGCCAATCTTCCTAATCCTCCATTGCCTAGAGCTGCATCCTCTTCTTCCTCTTCTAAAGCATTTAAATTCATGCCCATCTCTTCCAGCACATCTTCAACTTCTTCAGTGATGCCGAAATTCAAGAGATTATTTCCCAGACTTCTCCCCACCAAAAATTCTGCCGAAAAATAATAGGCATTTCGTTTTTCTCTGCTTTCTTCTTTTGAGGCTTTCCATCTTTCGCTTAGCAATCTCATGATCACTGTCGATAAAATATCGTATTTTTCTTTTGCATTGGCCTCTTCTACTGTTTTTCCATATTTATAAAGCATTTCCTTGTGTATACTATCTTTAAATAATTTTTTGTCCATATTGTTACCTCCTATGGAGTTTCGTTGGCTCGTTGATCCTTTACTCATTACTAATTTATTATATTATACACAGCTTGAAATGTCTATTTTACACTATTTTAACGGCATTTTAATGCTATTTTTTCATTCTATGAAGAATGTATAGGCTTTTTTATCTTAAAAGCTCTAAATCTTCGTATTGAAGGCCGGTTTCGTTGATAAAAATTATTCATTGTAGTATTATACTTATATCCAACACCACAGGAGGCAATAATGAAAAAAAATGTATATGTACTCTATGGAGGGATCTCTGCCGAGCATGAGGTTTCTATCCGCAGCGGCAAAACAATTATTCAATATTTGGACCGAAATAAATACGATGTACATCCGATTTATATTAATAAAAAAGGCGTCTGGCATCCCCTTGGAATAACAGGCCCGGATGTCCAAGAAGAAGATCTAGTGAAAAGCTCCGATTTATCTATTGCAGAATCTATCGCCGACTTTTTACATAAAGACTTCGATTCTTCGAAGGAGAATGTGTTCTTTTCAGTTCTCCACGGAACGATCGGCGAAGATGGTGCTATGCAAGGCTTTCTTAAAACCTTAAATGTACCTTTTACAGGAAACGGCGTGCTCTCCTCTGCTGTCACTATGGACAAAGGAATTACAAACCGTCTGCTTGCAGAAAACGATATTTCGCAAGCAAAATTTATGGTACTCGATCGATGGAGTATAGACAGTATAGAAGATATCGACACAAAAAAAATTATAGAAAAACTAGGTCTTCCTGTTTACGTGAAACCCTGCAACGCCGGTTCTTCTGTGGGAATCACTCATGTTAAAAAGGAAGAAGAGTTTAAAGAAGCCTTTGAACTGGCTTTTAAATATGATACCCGAGTTCTTCTGGAAGAAGAAGTGCTTGGTGTCGAAGTGGAGCTCACAGTGGTAGGAAATAAAACCATTCGCGCTTCTCTTCCTGGAAGCTATATGTCTACAGACGTGTTTCTAGACTATGACGGAAAATACAACACCCCAGACCGAGTTCCCGAAATCCCCTATCCAAAGGATGAAAAGACACAAAATGAACTTAGAAAATTAGCTGTAAAAGCCTATAAAGCCTGCAGCTGTATGGGATTTGCCCGAGTAGATATTTTCATTCGAAAAGACGACGGTGCTCTATTGGTCAACGAAATCAATACTCTTCCAGGAATGACTACGATATCTTTAGCTCAAAGATTATGGGAGGAAACCTACGGTCTAGATTATCCGGCCTTTATGGATATGCTTATCGAGCTTGCAGAGGAGGCTCACAAAGAAAGAAACAGCTTGGTCGTAGATAGGAGTTAATATGTTAAACGTAAACCTCGCCCGCATTGCAGAAATGTGCGGCGGCACTTTATTAAATGAAAAAGATGGAAACATAGAAATGAACGGTGTTTCCACGGATACTAGAAGCCTTCAAAAAGGAAATCTCTATCTCCCTTTAAAAGGCGAAATTTTTGACGGCCATGATTTTCTAAAACAAGCTCTCGATAAAGGAGCTGCCGGATTTATTTGGGAAAAGGAACGAGAACTTCCTTCAACGGATCTTCCTGCAGTTTTAGTGGAAGAGTCTCATGAAGCAATGTTTCAGCTGGCTACCGCCTATAGAAATTCCATAGAGGGTCTAAAGATTATCGGTTTAACCGGTTCTAATGGGAAGACCACCACAAAAGATGTCATCTCCGCCCTTCTCAAACAGCAGTATAAAGTAGAAAAAACTCCTGCGAATCTCAATAACGAAATCGGACTTAGCAAAACCATACTCGATTTAGACTCAGACTGCGAAATCTGTGTTCTTGAAATGGGCACAGATCATATGGGCGATATCTCTCTTCTTACAAGAATTGCTCAGCCGGATTTTGCCCTTCTATTAAATGTGGGTGATTCCCATTTGGAAACATTAGGAAGCAAAGAAAATATCGCCAGAGCAAAACTGGAAATCCTCGAAGGACTGAAACCAAATGGATTTTTCCTTTATAATGGCGATGATATTATCATGAAGCGGGTTTTGACCGAGTATGTCCTTCCTCAAAACTCTTACAGTTTCGGCACTTGCGAAGGAAACGACCATATACTCGAACCGATGAAATTCGACGAGACAGGAAACACCTTCTCGTTAAACGATCATATCTATACGATTCCTTTATTGGGAGAACATCAGATGTATAACGGATCCTGCGCTATTATTCTCGCAGAATGGTTCGGCTTGGATTATTCCGATATCGCCAAAGGGCTTACAACCATTAGTCTAACGGGCATGAGAAACGAACTGATCCATTTGAAAAACTTCAGCATTTTAGACGACAGCTATAAATCAAATCCCCAAAGCTTAAACTCTTTTCTTCAAACAGCTTATACCTTGGACCAATATCCTCGCAAGATAGCGGTTATCGGAGATATGCTGGAGCTTGGAGAAGATGCAGTGAAAATCCATGAAAATATTGGTAAAAATATCGATTCGGAAAGACTGGATTATCTTATTACTTATGGCGATTTAGCTTATTACATCTACAATAATGCAAAAGACTTTTATCCTGAAGACCATGTGTTTCACTTCTCTGAGAAAGAAGAAATGATGGAAAAACTGAAAGAATTAATTATCCCCGGTACATTAGTCCTTGTAAAAGCATCCCGTGCTCTTCATTTGGAAACTGTAGTGGAAGAATTAAGGGATTTAGATTAGAATGATTGTTTATATCGATGCAGATGCCTGTCCGGTAATCTCCTTGACGGAAAAAAATTGCAGAGATTATCAGATTCCCCTCGTGGCAGTAAAAGATTATAATCATGAGCTTCATTTAGAATACGGCGACGTCGTCACCTTGGAACAGGGAAACGATCACGCCGATCTCTATATCGCAAATATGGTTTCTCACGGGGATCTTATTATTACCAACGATATGGGGCTGGCTTCTCTCGTTCTCGGAAAAAACACATTCTGTATCAATTTTTACGGCAATATTATCGATCAGAATAATATTGATTTTCTCCTTCACTCAAGGCATGTAAAAGCAAAGGGACGAAGAAACAAAAAATACGGCAAGGGTGTTCCTGCAAGAACTCCTGAAAACAATATCCGTTTTGAACAAACCTTAATCAAGATATTAGAGGAGGGAAAAAATGAATACATTCGATAAAGTAAGACATTATCCGGCTTTGGCCTTAGGTATTTTAATCGGATCTATCGCACTGGGAATTCTGCTAACCTTTCTTCTCAAGAACCCGCTGATCCTTCTACCCTCAGCTTTTATCGGGGGAGTTTTCTATTATAAACTGGCAACAAGGTATAAATGCCCCCGCTGTGAAGCCCATTTATGGTATGTAAAAGATAAGAAGAATATGAAAAACTGCCCTAAATGCGGTGCTGACTTAGGATAAAGGAGAGGGAATGTTCAACTGGATTACATTTTTAATATTTTGCGTCACAACAACCTATACACCCGGTCCCAACACGGTTCTTTCTATGAATTACGGAAGACTTGTGGGTTTTAAACGATCCCTTTCTTTTATATTTGGAATCTTCACAGGTTTTACTCTTCTTATGATTCTAATTTCCTTTTTTATGAAAACCTTGGAAGCATGGATACCGGCGCTTACAAGAGTGCTACGATTTTTAGGAGCTTTGTATATTTTGTATTTAGCTTGGAAAACCGTTGTAAGCCGTGCAGATTTCGAAAAACAGTCCACAGCAGAAAGTCTTTTCCCGAAAGGATTTTTGATTCAGTTTATCAATCCAAAAGTCTACTTTTATGGAATTACTGCGATATCCGGATTTATACTGCCTTATTTCTCTACCGCCGGGGAACTTTTGGGATTTAGCGTGATTCTCGCTGCTATCGCCTTAGTGGGAAATATTCTATGGTCGCTGTTCGGTGTGTTATTTCAAAAACTTTTCTCCCGGCATGAAAAACCGCTGCGTATCATTATGGGACTGCTTTTAGTCTACTGCGCCTATATGATTTTCACTACTTAAATTAAAAAGCCCTTGTTATACTTTCTATAACAAAGGCTTTTTTATATGCAGCACAAAACTTCTAATTGAACAACAAACCGGAGCAGAATATTTTCGCTCCGGTTTATTGTATGTTTTTATAAAGTACAGATTATTCACTTTCTACTACAGCATTATAACGTTCCTTATTAAACATTTCTTCCCCTTCTTGTTTCGCCATAATTACTGTTACAGTAGCATCTCCAGTTACGTTAACAGCAGTTCTGCTCATATCTAGAATTCTGTCAATTCCCATAATCATAGCAATTCCTTCCACTGGAAGGCCAACAGAAGTAAAGACCATAGATAAAGTAATCAAACCTACAGAAGGAATTCCCGCAGTTCCTACGGAAGCTAAGGTTGCCGTTAAGATTACAGTTGCAAAATCCGCCAAGGACAAGTCTATTCCATAAGCAAAGGCTACAAAGACAACTGCAACACCCTGCATAATCGCCGTCCCATCCATATTAATAGTAGCTCCTAGAGGAACTGTAAAGGATGAAATCTTTTTTGAAACACCAAGCTTTTCCAATGTATTAATAGAAGTCGGTATTGTCGCGTTGGAGCTTGCAGTAGAAAAAGCAAATCCCATAACCGGTGCAAAATTCTTTAAAAACTTAAAAGGATTCACTCGTGCAAAGATAAAGAGCATCACCATATATACAATTAACAATTGAAGGATCAATGCAAGAACTACCGAGAATATATATTTCAGCATCGGAGCAAAAGCTTCAAAGCCGATTTCGGAGAAGGTTTTTGCGATTAAACAAAAAATTCCAATAGGCGCAAACTTCATCACTGCTAAAGTCATATCCATCATAAGATCATTTCCTTCGGCGCATAAAACTTGAAGCCTCTCTCCTCTTCCTCCCATATTCGCCAGAAGAACTCCCACTACAAGTGCAAATAATATAAGCTGGAGCATGTTTCCTTCTGCTAGAGCTTGAATCGGATTTGTAGGGATAATTCCCAAAAGCATATCCACTATAGAAGGTGTTTCTTCTGCCCCCTGCATTACCGCTCCAGGATCTTGGACAGACATTCCCATCCCTACTCCCGGACGAACAATATTTGCTACTGTTAAAGCAATAGCTACAGCAAGAGCTGTGGTACAAATATAAAAGGCTACTGTTTTAACACCGACACGTCCCAGCTTTTCTGTATCCCCGATACTCATCGCGCCTGTTACAAGGGAAAAGAATACCAAAGGGACAACCAGCATCTGCATCAAACGGATAAAACCCTGTCCAAGTACGGTAAAAATACCATTTACAACAATATCATCGCGAATATATCCTGCAGGAATAAGATAACGTATAATAATTCCAACAACTGCTCCTACAATCAAGGCGATAAAGATCCGCGTCGTTAAACTTAACTTTTTTCTTTCTTTTTTCTCCATAATTTCCCTCTCTATTTTATTGTATTAATATATTCTTCTAACGCTTTTTCCCAGTGAGGCATCTCGTAGTTTCCGGAAATCCGCAAAATAAAATCATCCAAAACAGAATAATCCGGTCTAAAGCTCGCATCCACAATCTCTTCTGTCTCGATTACATTCGCCTCTAAGCCTTTAAACTCTAAAATTTTCTCAGCAAATTCTTTTCTCGAACAAGACCCTTGGCATACTGCATGGTAAATACCGTACTCCGTTGTTTCCATTATATAGATAATAAATTTTGCTAATTCCTTTGCGCTGGTTGGTGCTGCAAATTGATTTTTAGGAACTAGGATGTCTTCGCCATTTTTCGCCTTTTCGATAATTTCCTCTACTCTTCTATACTTCGCTCCGTAAATCCATGAACTTCGTATAATAAAGTATCTGGAACAGAAACTCATAACTTGTTTCTCTCCAAAAAGCTTTGATTTTCCATAACAAGATTTTGGTTTCGTTTCGTCGTATTCCTTATAAGGAAATTCTGCCATTCCGTCAAACACATCATCCGATGATAAATGAATCAGCTTTGCATTAATCCGATTGGCAGCCACTGCCATATTCCTCGCCCCTAAACCGTTAGTGCGAAACGCTTCGTCATTATCTTCTTCGCATCTTCCTGCATCTGTAATGGCAGAACAGTTGATGATATAATCTGGACGGTTTCTGTCCGCAAAATTAATAACTTCAGAAGAAACAGACACGTCTACTGTATCTTTATCTGTTGCTAAAATTTCAACATCTACGGGGTTCAGCATTTCAACAAGTTTAGATCCTAATCTTCCGTCAGCACCGGAAATCCATATTTTATTGCTGTAAATCATGATTCTTTCCTCCTAAATTCTCTATCTATATATTGTTAGAACTGTTCTAAGTCTAAAACAAGTTCTACAGGACAGTGATCGCTGCCCATAATCTCTTGATGAATGGATGCATCCACAAGAGCATCTTTCAAATCTTCTGATGTAATAAAATAATCGATTCTCCAGCCTGCATTTCGTTCTCTAGCCTTTGTCAAATAACTCCACCATGTATATTCTTCTTCCTTTTCAGGATAAAAATATCGGAAGGTATCAATGTAGCCGCCCTCTAAAAGCTGAGTCATTTTTTCTCTTTCTTCATCAGTAAAACCGGCATTCTTTCGATTCGTAGAAGGATTTTTAAGGTCGATTTCTTTATGAGCCACATTTAAATCACCGCAGTAGACAACAGGCTTTTTCTTCCTAAGCTCGTCTAAATACGCCTTGATCTCGTCTTCCCACACCTGTCGGTATTCCAATCTTTCAAGACCTCTTTTAGAGTTGGGAGTATAGCAGTTTACATGATAAAACTTCGGGAATTCCAATGTAAGAATCCTGCCTTCTTTATCATGGTCTTCTATCCCTATTCCGTATGTAACTGCGATCGGTTTCTCTTTTGTAAAGGTTGCAGTTCCAGAATAGCCGGGGCGCTCTGCAGAATTCAAATAAATATGATAGCCGTCCATTTCGAATTCCAGCTGCTCTGGTTTCATCTTTATTTCTTGAACACTGAATACATCCGCATCTAATTCGTTAAAATAGTTCATAAAGCCTTTTTTCATCACGGCTCTCATGCCGTTCACATTCCATGATATAAACTTCATCTCGTCACCTCACCCTAGTATTATACCATATATGCCATTTTTCTCAGAAAAGGGGTATAATAATATACTATGTTAGGAGTGATAATTTGAAATATAAAAATACAGGATTCACTATCGAATCCGAAGAATATTTAGATGACATAAAATCAAAGGCCTATCTTCTGAAACACGACTATTCAGGTGCTAAACTTCTCTATTTAGAAAATGATGACGAAAACAAAGTATTCGGGATTGGTTTTCGGACTCCCCCTGAAAATTCCAAGGGGACGCCTCACATCTTAGAGCACTGTGTATTAAACGGTTCTAGAAAATATAAAACAAAAGAACCTTTTATGGATCTGTTAAAAGGAAGTCTTCAGACCTTCTTGAATGCGATGACCTTTTCCGATAAAACGATTTATCCAGTAGCATCGAGAAACGATAGAGATTTTGAAAATTTGATGGATGTGTATTTAGATGCTGTCTTTTATCCCCGCATTTATGATAAAAAAGAGATCTTTCTTCAAGAAGGCTGGCATTATGAATTAAGAACACCGGAGGAAGAACTTCGTTATAAAGGTGTCGTCTACAACGAAATGAGAGGCGCTTACTCCTCTCCCGACTCTTATGTCTATAAAGAGCTTGATTCAGCACTTTATCCGGATTCTATCTACAGCAGCGATTCCGGCGGAGATCCTTATGAAATTCCGAACTTAAGCTATGAAGATTTTTTGGATTTCCACAGAAAATACTATCATCCTTCCAATTCTTATATCTTCCTTTACGGAAAATTGGATTTAGAAGAACAGCTGTCTCATATTGAAGAATATTTAAACCATTTTCCTGCAGAGAAAATAGATTCGAGCATTGGTTTGCAAAAACCTTTTAAGGAAATGAAAACCATTGAAGCAAGCTACCCCTTAACACCGGGAGAATCCGAAGATAATAAAGATTATTTGATCTATGGAGCCCTTACCAACGATAAAAAGAATCGTAAAGAAAGTCTAACAAATTCTATTATACGGGCAGTCCTTTTCTCTGAAGAATCCTCTCCTGTTAAAAACGCTCTTCTTAAAGCAGGTTTAGGGGAAGATACGATGACTTTAAGCACAGACGGATTGCAGCAGGGTATGGGAATCTGCGCGATCAACACTTCAAAAAATAGAAGAGATGAATTCTTTGAAATTATAGAAAACTCTATTCGAGAAACCGTAGAGAAAGGATTTTCAAAAGAAGAACTTTTAGCAAGCCTCAATAAAATTGAATTCCAGCTTCGGGAATGCGACAATTACCCTACTAAAGGTGTAATCTATATGATCCAGTCCTTAGAGAGCTGGCTCTATGATGAAGATCCGAAAATTCAATTTAAATTCAACAAACTGTTGGATGAATTAAGAGATGCCATCGATACGGACTACTACGAGAATTTCGTACGAGAAAAAATCTTGGATAATCCTCACAAGGTTCTGATTTCTTTAGAAGCAAAAGAAGGTCTGAACACAAAAAAAGATCAAGATGTTCATAACGCTCTTCAAGAATACAAATCTTCTTTATCCGAGGAAGAAATAGTAAAGATTATCGAAGAAAATAAAATACTTGAAGAAATGCAGAACAAAGAAGATACTGCTGAAGAAAAAGAAACTATTCCGGCTTTATCCTTATCCGATATCAAAGCAAAAGCACTGGAAATCCCTACCGAAGAGATTCAAAAAGGAAAAACTACGATTCTCATTCATGATCTTTTTACTCAAAGAATCGACTATTTTACCTTAGCTTTTAATCTGGACTTTATCCGAGAAGAAGAAATTCAGCCTCTGTCTCTTTTAAGCGACGCCATTGGTCTTATGGACACGAAAAACTACAGCTATCAGCGTTTAGGCACAGAAGAATATCTTTATACAGGAGGCATCCATTCTTCCTTAAGCAGTTATTTTCTAGAAAAAGAGAACAGCTATACCAAGAAGTTTTCCATCCACGCAAAGGCAAAACCGGAATTTCTAGATAACATGTTTGACCTGATCGACGAAACGACTCGTTTTACAAAATTCGAAGATAAAAAACGTCTAAAAGAAATCCTTCAAATGATCCGCTTGAAATTAGAAAACGGATTTGTAGAAAGCGGCCATCAATACGCTTTAATGCGCAACCGAAGCAACTACTCCCAGCAGGGGGCTTTTGACGAAAAAATCGGCGGACTCTCTTATTATGACTTTATCGTTGACCTAGAAGACCATTTTGACGAAAAAGCCGAATCTTTGTTAACTTGTCTTCATGAGCTGTCTCAAAAGATTTTTAACAAGAACAAGCTGATTGTAAATATTACAACAGAAGAGAAAGAAAATGCTTTAAAAGCCGTTGAAAAATATCTTGAAAAACTTTCGGATCTCGAGCATGAAGCTTATGATCTCAAATTTTTATTGGAACCGAAAAATGAAGGTATTACAACCTCAGCCAATATCAATTATGTGGTCCAAACAGGCCCTCTTGCCTTCCCGAATGGTTATAAAGGTTCCTTTGAAGTCCTTTCAAACATATTATCCAACACCTATCTTTATTCCTTTATACGGGCACAGGGAGGCGCCTACGGTACTGGCATGGGAATTTCCAGAAGCGGACGTTTCGGACTTTATTCCTACAGAGATCCGAATATTGCACAAACCTTGGATATATACAAAAATCTTCCCGAGATCATACAAGGTTTGGATCTTCCTCAAAAAGAACTGGAAACATTTATTATCGGCAGTTTAAATAAATTCGATCCTCCTACAACCAATGCCACCAAAGGCAAACTGGGTCTTCTTCTCTATATCACAGGACAAACACCGGAAGACACTAAAAAAGCGATGAAAGAAGCGATCGAGGCCGATATAGAAGAATTTAAAGAGATCATTCCTCTTTTAAAAGAATCTCTTGACCAGAACTATATCACCGTTATCGGAAATGCGGATGCTATCGGCAAAAACAAAGAACTCTTTGATACCGTGAGAACTTTAAAAGATTAACAGTTGTTAACCGCTATAAGGTCTTTAAAAATGCGAATAAAACTTCCCGTCTCCTAAGTAGCGGGAAGTTTTTTATGCTACTATAGACTTAGAAACATATCTTAAACTAATGATAAAGGAGGAACATATGTCAAATAAATACAAAAGCGAAAACGACAATTCTTCTAAATCTGATTATAAAGAAAAAAACATCCATCCAAACTATATGGACTGGAACAATATGATTCAAAGAACCATTACCCGTTCTGTAAACACGCTGCAAAAAACAGTATCCTCCGTCTTAACGAGAAGACCTCCGGAAAAGCTGCCGCTCAACAAAGATCCAAAAATCTGTGTACAGGGTCCTAAAAATCAGCTTTTCTATATTCTGCAGCAGTCTGTTGGTATTGTGGCAATCTTTCTGGGAATTCTCTTTTTATTGAATTTCTTTATTTTGAACAATCCAGCTTTTCTCCTTTTATTGGGACTTGCCAGCAGCGGCTTCGGTGTTGTTTCTTTTATGAAGGGCCGTCATGGTATGGTTTTAAACAGCCGCTATATGAAATATCTTCGGGAAATACAAGATAATCCTGTAGTCATGATAGAAGATCTCGCTCTCTTCGCTCAGCTGCCTGTCAGCCGAACTGTAAAAGATATTCAAGAATTAATCGCCAAGGACTATTTTCTAGAAGCACGCTACATTGAAAAAGATCAGATTCTTATCCTCGACCGGGATACTTATAAGCTTTATAAAGAAAACAGGGAACGAAAACTGGCAGAAGACAGATCTTTTCGCGTTAATAATATTAAACTTACCGACCCGAAACAAAGCGGGGAATATGAAAGAATTTTAGCCAGCGGAAGAAGCAGTTTGGAAACCATCGGCTTTCTGGAAGGAAAAATAGAGAACAAAGAGCTCTTGGAAAAGGTACAAGAAACAAAGACACTGACTGCAGGCATCTTAAAACGGATCAGCGAAAAACCAGCTCTATTATCTGTATCGAAAAAATTTGTCGACTATTATCTGCCCACGACAGTGAAGCTTTTAGAAAGTTATATCGAACTTCAAAACAATTCTCATATTTCTTCCGAACTGGAAGATGCAAAAAGAGAAATCAACCTCAGCTTCAACTCTATTAATACTGCTTATACTCAGATTCTTACAAAACTCTTTGAAGATAAAAGACTGGATATTATGACCGAAACATCCGTCTTGGATTCCGTTCTAAAAATGGACGGCCTCTCCGAAGAACAACCTTAAAAAGAATATCCCTTATCAAAACAAAAGCCAGGTACAACATACCTAGGCTTTTTATTTTTTTCTATTCATATATTTAACCGAGACATAATCAACATCTCCCTAACTTAGATGCCATCTATCTTAAGATGAAAAGGAAATCTTTCTTTCCTTTTCCTCCATAACTCCCCTCTTTCACTCTCCCCACTCTCACACTCCTTTTTATAGCTCTTTTTTTTAGCTCTTTCTTTAGCCCTCCTCCTTTCTAATTGATAATTGTTTTCAAAAATCTTGACTTCTGAAAATCCTGCTGGTATTATAGTCTAAGTGAGTTAGTCAAAACTACTTTACAAATTCATCATTGAGTTAGCGTGCGCTAACCTTTAAAGGAGGATGCTCTATCGCAAAATATCGTACGACTATTATACTATTTGCCGTATTAATCCTATTATCTTTTCTTTCGCTTTTTATCGGCGTACTCGATATGGATTTATCCGGTATTATCCAAGGAGATTTTCAACAACTTGAAGTTTTATTCATTTCCCGTCTGCCAAGACTGTTAGCTGTCCTTTGTACAGGGGTCGGAATGAGTATTGCAGGACTTATTATGCAGCAGCTTTGTATGAATAAATTCGTTTCTCCTACAACAGGAGCTACTATTTCTTCGGCACAATTCGGAATTCTTTTGGCACTGATTTTCATGCCGAACTCTACTTTATGGGGAAGAGCGTTATTTTCCTTTGCCGCAGCACTTATTGGAACTTGGATCTTCGTTTTCTTTGTTCAGAAAGTTTCTTTTAAAGATGTGGTTATGGTTCCTCTTATAGGAATCATGTTTGGAAATATTATCGGTGGCACCACTAGTTTTTTAGCCTATAAGTTTGAATTGACACAGTCCCTCTCCTCTTGGCTTGTGGGACATTTTTCCTTAGTACTTAGAGGGCGCTATGAAATCGTATACTTAATCGTTCCATTGGTTTTTCTTTCTTTTTTCTTTGCCAATCATTTTAATATTGTGGGTATGGGAAAAGATTTTTCTGAAAACCTTGGAATCCCCTATAATTTAGTGCTGTTTTTCGGTCTTTCTATCGCCGCTGCGATTACTGCAAGTATTGTTGTTGTAGTAGGAAGTATTTCCTATATCGGACTAATTGTTCCAAATATCGTATCGATGTTTAAAGGAGATAAAATAAAGGGAACCTTAATCGACACTGCACTATTTGGCGCCTTATTCGTCTTAATCAGCGATATGATCGGAAGAACAATCATTGCTCCTTATGAACTGCCTATCGAACTTATCGTAGGAGTACTGGGAAGTATTATCTTTATCGGTTTACTATTCTATCGACTCAACAATGGCAGAAAGATTATTAAATTCGGTCAAAGAGGATGTATCAGCTGCAGAGAAACAACACTTAAGGAGGTGGAAGAACATTGATGGCAGAATATGAATTAAAAAGAATCAAGAATAAAGCAAATACTCTAAACCAATACAATTCAAAACTTATGGCGCTTGCGCTGCTGTCCCTATTGGCATCTATCATCTATCTTTTTTATTCCGTAGATATGAAATATTTTGAATATGCCATGTCCTTGAGAGCTCCTAAGCTTGTGGTAATGCTCCTTGTCGCCTTTTGTATCGGCAGCGCTTCCATGGTTTTTCAATCGATTATCAACACGACAATCGTAACACCTTGTCTTCTAGGAATGAACGCTCTTTACGGACTGATCCATACATTATTGGTTTTCGTCTTGGGGTCTTCCAGCCTGCTGGTTCGAAATGCGAATATTGCCTTTCTGATCGATGTATCCATCATGGGCGTTACGGCGTCCTTTATTTACAACTATCTTTTTAAAAAGACAAAACATAATGTGCTCTACATCTTACTTACAGGAACCATTATGGCAACCTTGTTTACAAGTATTCAATCTTCCCTCGTTCGTACTATGGATCCGAATGAATACGACAGTTTATTATCCTCTTTATTCGCGAACTTTTCCAATATTAACACGGGAATCATTGCAATCTCTATCCTTTTAATGACTGCAGTCCTTTTCACCTTAAGAAAAGAATTGAAACTTATGGATATCATCACCTTGGGAAAAGATCAGGCTGTAAACTTAGGCGTGGATTATGACAAAACCATTCGAAAGCTTCTTTTGGGTGTTGTGCTTTTTATCGCTATCGCTACAGCAATGGTGGGTCCTATTTCTTTTTTGGGGCTTATCGTAGCGAATCTATCGCGACAGTTATTTAAAACATACCGCCACCAGTATTTGATACTGGGCTCTGCTTTAATCGGTATGGTTGTTCTAATCGGCGGGCAAATCATAGTAGAACATATCGCAGCTTTCAGCCTTCCGATCAGCGTCTTTATTACCATCGGCGGCGGAATTTATTTCCTCTATCTTCTCATTTTGGAAAGGAGAATTTAATGATTATAAAAAACATCTCGAAGGCTTACAACGAAAAGAAAGTCCTCGACAATATAAGCTTCGAAATCCCTCAGGGGAAGGTTGTATCCTTTATCGGCCCGAACGGAGCCGGTAAATCCACTGTTATGGGTATTATCTCAAGGCTTCTTAAAAAAGACGGCGGCGAAATTATCTTTCAGGGAAAAGAACTGAGCCAGTGGAAAAGCCGCGATCTAGCCAAGAAACTATCTATACTTACACAAAGCAATAATATACAAATGAAACTTACGGTGAAAGAACTTGTAACCTTTGGCAGATTCCCTTACAGCGGAAGCCGTATTACAAAAGAAGACGACGAGATTATCCAACAAGCTATTTCTTATATGGAATTGGAAGAATTTCAAGACCGCTTTATCGACGAACTTTCCGGCGGCCAAAGGCAGCGTGCCTATATCGCCATGGTTATCGCCCAAGATACGGACTATATTCTCTTAGACGAACCGACAAACAACCTGGATATCTATCATTCTACAAATATGATGAAAATCGTCCGCAGACTCTGCGACGAACTGGGAAAAACAATGATTCTCGTTCTTCATGAAATCAACTTTGCAGCCTTCTATTCCGATTATATCTGTGCTTTTAAAGACGGAAAAATCGCTGCCTATGGTACCGTAGAGGAAGTGATGACAAAAGAAAATCTATCTTCTATTTACAATGTTGATTTTGAAATGCAGGAAATACAAGGCAAGCCCTTGTCTATATATTATTAATCAAAGGAGAGGTATATGAAAAAAATTATTGCAGCATTAAGCCTTATTCTAGGAATGGGTATCTTTTTAACGGCATGCGGAGGAAATTCCGCTCAAAACACTTCTGAAACAGCACAAACGGCTTCAGCAGAAGACAGCGCCAACATTACCGTTACAACGATCAACAGCAAAAAAGAACCTGTAGAAGTAGAAGTCCCTAAGAACCCTAAAAAGATCGCTGTACTGAATATGGCCGTTCTTGATATGCTCGACAGCTGGGAGCTGGGAGATTCTGTCGTAGGCATGCCGAAAGCTTCCCGTGTTGATTACTTAACCGATTATAACGACAACGAAAATATCGTAAACCTTGGTACATTAAAAGAAGTGGATATGGAAGCTTTAATGTCTACTCAGCCGGATATTATTTTTATCGGCGGAAGATTATTAGAACAATATGATGAACTTTCTAAAATCGCCCCTGTAGTAGTAAACAATCTAGACTATAAAAAAGGATCTCTTCAAAGTACAAAAGACAATGCACAGATGATCTCTTCTATCTTTGGTCTAGAATCAAAAGCAAAAGAACAAACAGATGCTTTTGATTCTCGTATTGAAAAATTAAAAGAAGCAGCCCAAGGCAAAACTGCTGTAATCGGAATGGTAACAAGTTCTAACTTCTCAACACTAGGAAACGGAAGCCGAGGATCTCTAATCAGCAACGAAATCGGATTTGAAAACCTTGCAAAAGATGTCGATTCCACACATGGCAACGAGTCTTCTTTCGAACTTCTAGTAGAACAAAATCCAAACTATATTTTCGTATTAGACCGTGATTCTGCCATTAATGCAGACGGCGCGAAACTTGCTAAAGATATTATGAACAACGAATTAGTCAATAAAACAGAAGCCGCACAAAATAACCAGATTGTCTACTTGACACCAACAGCATGGTATCTTGCCGAAGGCGGAGTCCAAGCCATGGATGTTATGTTAAAAGATTTAGAAAACGCTCTTCTTAAATAGAAAAAAAACCGGGAAAATGATGTGTACCCATAAAACTGGACACAATATTAAATTAATTATTTACAAGTGGATGCTAGCCTATATTTTGTAGGAGGCATCCATTTTGTTTTGCTTTGAATTCTT
>NZ_JBQKLI010000018.1:0-44242 GCF_052116305.1 Gallicola sp. Sow4_E12
TGGCGATATCTCACTATCAATAGGCTTTCGCGGCATAAACCGCTCGATCAGGCTGGATGATTGACCACAAAATGATACCCGAGGAATTTACACACTAATATGGACTTGACTGGAGAGAGAGGGGAGTAGTGAAAGTAAGTTGTATTTTTACTTTACATATTATCCTTTTCTAGAATAACATGAGTCTTTGTTGTATAAAGTTAAATAAGAATCTGGAAAATTCAAAAAAGAAACGAAGCTTTTTAATAAAAACGATACAACATTGAAAGGAGATTTTATTATGAAAAAACGATACCCCTATCTAATCGGAGCTTGTCTGGCAGCCGCCGTCTTAATTCTTCCCGGCTGTACTCCGAAGCAAAGCACCTTTACAGAAGAAAAAGCAGTCCAAATGGAAAAATCTGCAAAGGGTTATAATCCCAACACGGAAGTTTCTTATGCCTACTTCGGAAGTCTTCCTTATCTAGTAGGATCAGCGGATGCCATAACGATAGCTTCCATTGTAAAAGACCATGGTATCGTCACTCTTAAAGAGGGAGACGGATATGCCGATTACAGAATCTACACTTTAAAATCAGAACGCTCCTTTAAACCAGGCCTTGGAAATGGCGAAGAATTTCAAGTAAAGGTGGATAATTTTGCTGAACGCAAAGAATTGACAGAAAAAGGTCTTTACTTCTTAAGTAACAGATACGATAAAGATCAATACAGTTTCCCCGCACCGGATCAAACAATTCTTCCTATTGAAAACGGGGAAATACAGCTAACAGAATCCACAAAAGTTTTCTTCCCCGACTACGGAGAAAAAATCCCGGTGGACAAAGCCATCGAAGAAATCCAGAAGATTATACAATAGTGTACAAAAAAGAGTGAAGTATGGTAAAGGGGGAGACAAAAGATGCTAAAAACTTCCTCTTCTTAGAAAAGTACCGGCTTTATAACCTGTTTCACATTCTCCCCCGCAAATTTTCAAACATCTCCAAATATAATTGAAACAAGTTGTATCTTGGATTTAATATTATTACTCTATACAAAAAGAAGAGAACAGGACATTCTGCTCTCTTCTTTTTGTATATTGCTGAATCTATATTACAATACACAAATTCAAAAATAAGTGTTCTATTTTAATTCCTCAAATCCAATCAAAACCCGCTGATTATACTATGAAGAAAATAAATATTCCTATTATTTTCCACAACAGCTCCACTCTCCACACATTTCTTTAAATTTTCTCTTTGGCTTTTCTAAATCGAATGTATCAGCTCTTCTTGTTTTAATACAGAGATCTCTTTTCCGTCTATCTCGATAATTCCTTCTTCTATATAGGACTGGAGGGCTTGGTTTAGGCTGCTTCGATTGACATGAAGAATATCCGCCAGTACTTCTTGAGAATTCGGGATACAGATGATCCGGCTCGGATCGTTGATATGGGTCATCCAGTAAGCCAAACGGTCTTTTACTTTGCGGTACTGAACGCATCTTAAAAGCAGTTTGCTGTGGCAGGTGTACTGGGACACGAAGGTCAGCACATTTTTTAGAAAGATCGGATCACTGTTGATAATCGGCTTTAATTCTTCTACAGGAAGCCAGATTACCGAAGCCTTTTTCACACAATAGGTATGGGATACATGGTATTTCATACCGCCATATACCATATAAAAAGGAAAGGCATCTCCGCCGGGATACATATCTTCTCCAAAAAAATAGGAAGAGTTCAGTTCTTTTCCGTCTATTGTATACTCGGTAGACTTTAAAACTCCGCTGACTATAATACAGATATGGTCTATGGGATCTCCTTCTGAAAGGATTTTTTCATTGGCTTGATACTCTGCTTTTATTTTGTTCATTTGCATAATCGCTTCTTTTGATTCTTCGGAGATCTCACGGAAAATCACCCGATTCCAAAAACGCTTATCCATTCCCTTCTCCTTTCTATCAAATTGCAAATTATTGCAACTCATATATCCTATTATACTCTTTTTCTTCTTCAATGGAAAAAAACGGATCCCAAAGATCCGCTCTCTTCCTTAAATTCTTTTCCACTGGATGCTTCGAATAATCATAATCACTAAAAGAAGCATTCCAACATAACCGTTCAGTACGTAAATATAATTAACAAGGACATCAAAATCTAATAACGCTCCAATAATACCGCCTATAACACCAAGAACTAATGTCAGCATTCTGAATTTTTGTGTTTTTTCTTTGGCAAATCGAGCGACAACAGACCATAATAATGGAACAGAAGTCGTGTAGATTCCCAAGAATATAATAATAGAAAACACGGTTGCTAAAAGAGGATGAATTTCTCCTGCTAATAACAAGGTAGGTATCTGGCTGCCTTTAACCGTCTGTACTGCTAGTAAAATTCCTAAAGACATTATGAATGTGGCAACGGAAAAACCTGCCGCTCCGCCGACTGCTCCCAGCTTTCCTTCCTTATCGCTGTTTGCTCCAGATCCCATCTGAGCTAAGAACGCCGCCAGCCATAGCATACAGAAACCAACATAGGATCCTGCCGCCAGCCACCAGTTGGCAGAGGCAACTTTGACTTCTTCTGCCGCTACCGCTTCTGCCATTAGCACTTCTGCCTGTCCCATCATTCCCATATGTCTGAACACAGAAATCGCTCCGACGATAATTGCCATTACGACGATAACAGGACCTATATTTCCGATAACTTCAACAATTTTATTCAATCCGAAGATTACAGTCGCCATAGCCAGTATCATTAAAACAACACTTCCAACAATAGGAGATAATCCATAATGCTGCTGAAAAGTCGCCCCTGCTCCCGCAACCATGACTGTATAAGAAAGAAACAGGAAAAAGACTGAGAAGTAATCGTAAAACGTTCCTAAGATATTTCCGCAATAATATTTATAAATATCATTTGGCGTCTCGAAGGTATTATGATATCCGGCAGAAACAAAACTTACACCTACATAAGCAAGAAGAATAAAGGTAGCCGCAACCCCTAATAATCCTTTAAATCCCCAAGAGGCAAAATACTGCATCAATTCCTGCCCTGTTGCAAAACCGGATCCGATTAGCAGCGCGATAAACGCTCCGGCATAATTTAATACTTTATAAGGAACTACACGTTCCTTTTTATTATCCATTAGAACCTCCTATGTAAAGAGAGGGTTCAGGCCTGCAGACTCTTCCGCAAGCCTTCTTTCCTCGTCCATTAACAAAACAATTCTATAGTGCTTTAAATATTGTAGACTCTTGCACTTCTGTTCCTAAAGCTTCTACTGCTTTACGTACAAGTTTTAAGCGAAGATCTTTTTCTTTCTCTCCAAAATCCGGATTTCCTACAGGATATGGAATAGAGATGGTAGGTACGATTCGATTTGCCCCTACTGATTGAGAGATCGTAGTAATCGTTGCCATATGAACGATTGGAATACCATATTTTTCGATTTCTTTTACCATTGTTGCACCGCAACGTGTACAGGTGCCTCAGGTAGAAGTAAGTATAACACCGTCAACTCCGGCTTCTTTTAATTCTTTTCCTATTTCTTCTCCAAAAACAATGGAATTTCCTACTGCCGTTCCTGTTCCGGTTGTGGTATAGAAATAATCATATACTTTTCCGATTTCTCCCTCTTCCTGCATCTTGCGAAGTGCATCTAAGGGAACGACGCGGTCTGGAGATTCATTCGCATAAACAGGATCGTATCCACCGTGGATCGTACAGAAACCCTCTTCTAAATCTTTTAATTCAGAAACATCATATTTGCCCCATTTTTGTGCGGATGCTGACTGAATATGATCCGGATTGCCAATCGGAACGATTCCGCCGGATGTTACAAGTGCAATCACAGCTTTTGACATCTCTTTAATTGCTGGAGCCGGTTCTACGATATCGAAGTGTGGCATAGGAAGTTCTGTTTCAAACTCTTCTCCATGGAGTCTTTTGCGAAGCATCTCAATCGCCCGAATAGAACCTGTTTTATCGCTAATTACAGTAAGCCGTTTTCCTTGTGGAAAATATTCATCTTCCTCTGGTTTTGGCTGCTCTCCGTTAATTAACTTGTTAGCAACGGCTGTCATAAGAGGAATGGCTTTTTTCATTTTCGCTGCACTATCGCCAGTTTTTACAATATAAGCATGACCTTTCCCTGCATCTACTCCCGGGTTTTCTTCATACATTCCAGAAATAACCGGAATATCAAGTGCATCGAAAAATGCTGCCACTCCTGCACAAGCCATACCATAACGTCCCGCATTAAAAGCCGGTCCCGCTACTACAATCTCAGGTTTATATTCGTCATATATTTTCTGAAGAAACTTTTCTGCTTCTTCCTTGTTTTCATTAAAGTAATTATCGCCGCAGATAACTGTACCAACCGTTTCTCCGCCTTCTATTTGCCCTGCCATTGCAAGAGCCGGACCTACTGCTTTTTCTTCAAACAAAGGCGCTATATGCGCTTCTTCTTCTCCGCCGATTTGTCCGAAGAACTGATTTAAATAGTATAGAACTTTTTTAGACATTCTGCTTCCTCCTAATATAACTCGACTGTTGCATTATGGGTTCCGATTTCTGAAGTTGCTCCGATTACCGCATTTAACTCGCATTTCATCGTACCGTTTTCTGGATTATATGCGCCTTCCCAGCCGCCGGCAAGATTTGCGATGGCTTCCGGATCTCCTAAAACTCTGTCTGCTTTTTCTAATTCCACAACATGAGAAACATTTCCTGTAGAAATAACTGCTACAGCTTCTTTTGCAGTATCCGTAAGGGGCTGGCTCATTCCATCCCATCCAGAACATTCATCTGTAATAAGGACAGTCTTGATGCCCTGCTT
Source organism: Gallicola sp. Sow4_E12 (assembly GCF_052116305.1). Lineage (NCBI taxonomy): Bacteria > Bacillati > Bacillota > Tissierellia > Tissierellales > Peptoniphilaceae > Gallicola > Gallicola sp. Sow4_E12. Next base: position 4,815 of record NZ_JBQKLI010000018.1, read on the forward strand.
TTCAAGTCTTGAACAGATCATTACAAGATCGGAATCCGGATTTCCGTAGCCTTCTTCTGAGACAATCACACCGTCTGCACCCATTTCTCTTGCAAGCATTGCTGTATAATCGCAAGATACGAATTTTCCCTGAAGAGTTGTAAGTTCAGGAACCATAATGACTCCTAAAAAGTTTATTTCTTTTCCATGAAGAGCAAAAAGTTCTTTAATAATATTATTATTCTGATGCTGATACGTCGTAATCTTATCGCAGGCAGCTACACAGTTTCCGCTGATAACGGCTCCGTCCAGTTCTTCTGTTGGAGATAAGAATGTTGGAAGAATATGGGCTGAGTCTGTTCCATAAATAAAGCTTGCATGAAGAAGCCCTTGAGAGATCAGCATCTCTACATAAAGAACTCTAGGAAGGTCTGGATATTTTTTAGACTCTTCTGCCATTCCTGCTTTTTCAAATACTTCTACTTCTGTTTCTTCCGCATCTTTTGCAGCAAGCCCTATCACTTCTGAAGCCCGAAGACCCACCATACGGCACAGCTCTTCATGCTCGTGAGGAGAAAGTCCCTCGATAGGAGTGATATCGACTACAATATTTAAAGTTTTAGAAAATGGAGTCCATTTTGCCCCTTCGCCCCACATATCGATTACTCCTTCTTGGAAGCCGACAATATCTCCGATGGTTACAACTGCTACATTTTTAAGGATTTTAACTACACCGTCTCCTAAAGGTTTTGCCTCTGTTGTCACTCCAGCAAATCCAGGATTCCCAACTTCCTTATACCGCGGTTCAATAACATCTTTTACCGGAATAATACGGGTTTTTTCTCCAGGTTTCGCAAGGTCAATATCAATAGCCTTTACACTCTCGTTCTTCATTAATTCTTCGATTACCGACTCCTTATTTACAATAAGGGTACTGCCATCTACCTTTGTTTCTTCGCCAAACTGAACATCTTTGATCTCAATCTTTTTATACTCTAGTCTCAAATTCCTCACCCTTTCTAAAATCTATTTAATTCATCGATTGCACTTTGCAAACGATCCCAATCAATGGTTTCATAATCCAGCCGGTTTCTTTCGTCGGCCTTTCTCTCGCCTAAAGTGTTTCTCAGCTTCTCGAGACTTTCTTCTGCAATAAGAGCAGACTCTTCGTGAAATGCTTTTCCCTCTTCCATTAGTACAGACGTTACTGGGGAATGAAGCATCTTTATACTGGCGCCAAGAGGATAAGACAATAATGTGTATCCGGAATGAACAAGATCTCGAACCTTGATTAAAACATCTTCCGTATCCCCTTCCACTGCAATACAGCGTTCTCGCGCTTTCTCTAATGCAATTTTGTTATTTGTAATAATAACCCTCATTGTCAACTCCTTAACAATTCACTGTATACTTTCCCCTTTCAAGAAAAGCAACAATATTCTTTAGATCTAAGAATCACTTGTTACTGTCATTCTATGATAATGTTTTCTTAAATTATAGTTTGTAATACAACATATTTATAAATATATAACGATAAGCTTTGTTTCGTTGTATTTTTATTTCCATAACAGCATAAAAAAGAGCCCCTTTAAAGGGCTCTCAAAACATTCAAATTACATTAAAAACAATCTACTTTTTTAATTTTCTATACTCAATAAACATCATTTTTTTCAATCAGATGAACCAATATAGAGATACCTTCTCTTAAAATATATTCCCTGTTCTATATTCTTTCATTTTTTTGCACATTCATAGCTGACCTTGTGATTTAGGACTCTCAAACTCCGCCAGTAAACAAAACACGTCTTTATTCCCCATGATATCCTGTATTCCATTTTTCCGGGTCGTAGTCTACCTCAATTGTCGAACAGGTAATATGATAAGGGCTGATAATTTTCAAAATTTCTTCTTTGATTTTTTCTATTTCTTCTATATCCTTTCGATCTGTAAAAACCGTTACATTGAAATTATTGTCTTCCCCGTCCACACTCCATAAATGCAGATGAGAAACACCATGTACTCCGGAAACATTCCCGATCTCTTCTAAAAGCTTTTTGTACTCCACCTGATCCGGAACCGCTTCTAGGAAGATTTCTATAATTTCCTTTAAGGACGGTACCGCTTCGTATAAGATAAAGCCTGCTATGGCAAGAGATGCTAAAGAATCCAGAAAATACCAAGGCTTATATCGAAGAATAAAACTGATGATTAAAATTGCAGCCCATCCTGCGAGATCTTCCAGCATATGAAGATTCAGCAGGGATTCGCTCTTCGAGCTGCCTTTGGATAAAATCCACATCGCAATACCATTCACGGCGATAGCAATAACAGCCACTATTGTCATCCCGCTGTAGTTCACTTCCACAGGATGGATCAACCTTGGAAGAGCGTTGGCTATGGCAAAAAGAGAACCGATAATAAGAACTAGATTTGTTATCAAGGCTCCTAACAGAGAAAATCTCCGGTGTCCGAAGGAAAACTTTTCGTTTCCGTGTTTCGTAGAAATCTTTTCAAAAATCCATACAAAACCGATGGACAACGCATCACCCATATCATGGACTGCATCGGACTGGATCGCCGCGGAACGGAAGATAGAGCCGAATATAAATTCCAAAATAGAAAAGAAGAAGTTTAAGAAAAACACTATGCGGATTCCCTTCTCCGAAACTTCTTTCGAATGATGATGGTGATGGCTGTGGCTCTGATGATGTTCATGATCATGATCTTCATGATTATGATCATGCTTCGGCTCTTCTTTTAAAAAATGGATCTTTTCTGCAGAAAGGATTTTTTCCATATCCTTTCGAGAAATCTCTTCCGGAAAAGTCAATGTTTGACTTTCTTCTTCATAGTAAATGTCATCCGTATGGAAGATTTCTTTCATTCTGCTGATCAATTCCTCTGCACAATGGCTGCAGTGGATCTTGCTGACTCTAAGCTCTGTCATAATCTTCCTCCTCTAAATGCTCGAACACCGTTTCCAATATTTGAAGCACATGGCCGTCGTCTAAACTGTAAAGCCTTTGGCGTCCAGACTGGCGGACCTTCACAAGACGCGCCTCTTTTAAAATCCGAAGCTGATGAGAAACTGCGGACTGTTCCATCTTCATAAACCCGCAGATTTCCTGTACGCTATATTCTTTGTCTTTAATAAAAACGAGTATCTGAAGCCTTCCATTATCTCCCAAGACTTTAAGCATCTCAGAAGCAACGGCAATTTTTTCTGTTGTATATCTTGTCATAGATCTTTCCGCCTTTTATATGAATTTATTTTCATATGAATATATTATCATATTTCATGTTTCTGTCAATATGTATATTCTTCCACAAAAAACAGCAAATCCGCTGATTTGCTGTCCTTGCACTATAAATCCTGAAGCATAATATAATCCTCTTTATCCTCTCGAAAGATGCGGAATCCTAATTTCTCATACATCTTATAAGCATAGTTATCCTTCTGCACCGACAGAGAGACTCCTTGATACCCTTTCTCTTTTAAAAACAAAAGCATTTCCTTCATCAAGGCGGTTCCGATTCCCATACCCCGATATTCTTTATATAAGGAAATCGACAAAGAAGGTATGCTGTCATCGATATAGCCGTAGTCTTTTATGAACCTCGTCCATACCGCACCGGCTGCCCTTCCCTCTGCAATAGCCAAGAGACATTCGTCTCCTCCCTTTCCAAAATCCTCGATATACATCTTAAGTTCAGGAAGTTTTAAAATTTCCCTAGAAGGAGGTTCAACCCCTTCCCGCAGAAAAATAGCTTCGTATAAAAAATCTTCTAACAGAGGGTATTCTTCTTTCTTTATTTCTCTAATACTATATTTCACAGCTGCTCCTCCCCCGTACTTTTACTTATCTATTTTATAAAGGAAGGTGCAGCAGAGTCTTGATTCTTACTTCCCTTGCAGACCTTTTCAGTATTCTTTTCTGTTCTCCTTCTTCTAAAGGATAGATTCTATATTCTCCTGTACGAAGCCTCATCTCCATTAAGACCTGATCGAAAAAAAGATAGATCGTATCAAAGGTATATGTATACTCCTTCGGAGGAAATTCTGCTAATTCCAAAAATTCCATGACAGCTTTTTCTTCATAAATCCAAGAAAAGATAAACAGATTATTCTCTTCAAAAAGCTGATATCCATCGGAGTTCAGATTTTTTAATTTCTGGAGATAAATCCTTTCATAATCATGTATTCCTTCTTCTAAACCGATCTCCCGTCCCCTCTCATTCAGTATTTTTTCCACCTTTTCTTTCAGGGGATAAAAATCTCCATGAAAAACAGAAGGCTCTCTCGACAGAATCTCAAAGATCGGGGTAATGAGAGAATTTGTCACTTCGCATCCGATACTGGGAGAAACGATATCCGGCCGATCCGATAAACGAGCCTTGGTGTATTGTACAGGAAATATGAAACGCAAAAGACGCTTCGCTCTGTTTTCCCGAATAAGCTTTTCATATTGGGTGGAATCTTTTTTTATCATAATGCTATCCTTTACTTTAGGAGACTTCTTGCATTTTTTACTTCTTGTATTTATACCCAAAATAAAAAAGAGCAGATAGCTCTGCTCTTTTAATTCGATTCACTAAAATTTAATAAATTTATCCCAAGTTGCTGCATTACATACAGGACATTTATCTACTTTTGAAGTTTCAATGTTTCCGCATACAGGACATAGATAGAATTCTATTTCTGAATCGCTGCCGATATTGTCTAGTACTTCTTGATAAAGTTTAGCATGAATACCTTCTACTTGACCTACTTCGTCAAAGAATTTTGCTGCTTTTGCATCATTCGCTTCTTCTGCGTTTGCTTTAAATTCAGGATACATAGATTCTGTTTCGTAGCTTTCGCCTTCGATAGCTGCTTTTAAGTTTTCTTCTGTAGAATTAACATTTCCTGCCATTTTGAATTCTCTCATCGCATGAATCGTTTCTGCTTCCGCTGCTGCTTTGAACAATCTCGCTGCGTTTGTTTTTCCTTCTTTTTCAGCTTGAGCTGCGAATGCTAAGTACTTTCTGTTTGCTTGTGATTCCCCCGCAAATGCTGCCATTAAATTTTCATTTACTTTACTCATTTTACATACCCCCGTTTAGTTTGTAATTATTATAAACTTAGATCGATTACTAGCCAAGTATAACTCATTTTCCCGCTTTTGTCTAGAGGTATCCTTTTGCAACTCGATCTCTGCTCTATCTAAAGACATTTCTTTCCCCTGTTCAATACATCGAAAAGAATATATGCCGACAGGCTCTTGTGAGAAAGAACCATACTGTCCTCTGCAGAAAGTTCTTCTAGTTTTTTTCTAATCAAGGCGATTTCTTCCTCTGAAACTCCTTTGTTTTTATAGCGGTGGATATATTTCTGAATCATAATAGAGGCCTTGTCGATATTTCTTCTTTCGCTTTCCACCATCTTAACATCCGGAAAAATCCCCTTTAAATATAAGAGATTATAAATATAATAGAGAACCCCGGGCCCGTTTGATTTTTCTTCCCAATGGATAAGCTTTTTGATTTCCTGATCTACAGAATCCTCTTTTGTAATATGAGTGATCAAAAAAACTTTATCCCTTGAAGCCTTTAGAAGTTTTTCAAAATTCGCCGTTCCGTTCATAACAGGACTCTTTGAGACAAAAACAAGATCAAAATAGTTCTCCCAGCCTCTTTCCTTAAGATCAACCTCTTCCCAAGGACCTTTATACAAATGATACTCTCCCGGCTCCTCTTCCTCTATAAAAGCCTTTGCGTTTTCTACCATCTTTCCCGATAGTTCTACGCCGTAAACGTCCGCCCCGGCTCTTTTAAAAGGAACGAGATATTTCCCCGACCCGAAACCCACATCGAGAACCCGCTTCCCCTTTAAATCCATATATTCTTTTAAAAAATCAAAGGCAGGAAGCTCTTTGTCTTCCTTCGCATAGATTTTAAGTTCCCTGGCCCGATCATCCCACATCATCTCGTCTGCCTTATAATCTCTGGCAAACTGGTCAAACTCCTGCTCCAGTTTTTGTATCCGTTTTTCCATGCCGCCCTCCTGTTTCTCTTATTTTTATTCTAACCACTATAGCCGATAACAGGCTGCTTCTCAAACCTCATCCTTAGAAAATATTAATATATCTCCGCTTATACTCTATATTCTTAGAGTTAAAAGGATCATTGCATAATTCGGCAATGAGCAAAATAAATAGACTTCTTATGGAGTAAACAGCAGCTTATGGGAAATGATATCCCTAAACTCACTGCTACAAGAATAAATAGTAATATAACCCATACCTTTAATTGTGATATTATCACTATAATAAATAAAGATCAAATCTCACTGTTGAAAGCACCCTTGTTAATTACCACTTCAAAGGATTTGTTTTCCCTGATTCAGGCATAAAAAAACTTAAAGCAGACCGATTTTCACCTCGACTGCTTTAAGGAGTTCTATAAAAATATTTTTTAATTCCGATTGTCCATCATAAGAGAAACAATCGCTGAAATCAGACCGTACATCACTCCCGCTATAGGCCATACCATCCAAGTAATATGCCAGTCCCATGTGAGAAAGCTCCACAGCAGATAAATAACTGCAGCCAGCGTCCAATAAACTCCCCCGATGGAATCTAATAGGGTATTTATCTTCTTGTTCCTATAGTCTCCTTTTTGAAGAAGAATACTATAAGAATCGTTTAGGATAGATCCTTCTACAATCATCTTAACACCTATGGCGATTACGATTAAAAGAAAACATACAGCCGTTAACAAAAGTGTCTCCTGTTCTTCGAATAATATAGAGATAAAGATAACAGGAAGAACCGCTACTACACAAAGAGGGATTCCTATAGAAAGCTTCCTTCTATAAATATCCTGATAACGCTCCTCTTCCTTTTCCACCTGCAGTTTCTTTTGGGTTGTCATTTCTATATCTTTAAATTCAAACTCAGAATACTTGGAAATTTTCATTCCTTGAGGAATAAAGATAGAAACAGCGAAAGCAATCATAATAATTAGAAGACCGACTCCTATAGCCGATGAAAGATCTTCGCTGATAAATCTCATCCCTTGTAAGAATATTAAAGGGACAGCGGACATAATTGCAACGGCAACTCCAAATGAAATTTTTCTTGCAAAATCTTTGCGATCCTCTAAAAACTCCTCCACCTGATGATCCGTTAAATTAATATTGTTTTTCAAAACTTGATCTTTTGCTCTGAAATTCAAGTCCTCTTCCAGCTCTTCTAGGGTTCCGATTCCAGCGATGACTTCTCCCACTGCTTCGTTTTCGCTTTTTCCTTGAGCCTTTAAATCTAAATACTTGTCTTCCATCATCTGATACAGTTCTTTTTTCGCCTGCCGGATATCCGGACTGTCTTCGTATTGTGCAAATAACCCTTCTATGAACGCTCTAATCGTATCCATGTTCCTCCCCCTCCCTAAGGAAATGCTCTATGATCTGATTTGTCTTTCGCCAGTCTGCGCATTTGTCAGAATAGCTTTTTCTGCCTTCTTCTGTGATTCTATAGTAGGTTCTTTGTTTTCCATTGGTTTCTGTGCCATGAAAAGATTCCAGATCCCCCTTTTTTACAAGCCGTTCTAATGCAGAGTATAAGGTTGTATTCTTAATATTGTATTGATTTTCTGTAAGTTCTGAAATATCCTTCGAGATTCTATATCCGTAGGAAGGCTTATCGTAAAGGACAAACAGCACCATCAAATCAATATAGCCCCGTATCGCATCGCTTAAACTCATATCCTCCCCCCTTATACTTCTATAGTAATACGTTTATAGTATTACGTCTGTCGTTATAATTATAATAACAGGAGTTCTCTCCTTTGTCTACCTTTTCCCAACAATTTTCAAGGAATAAATTAAAGTTCCTTTTTCCACTATTATTGATTACAGCTAGGAAAAAGTATACACAAAAACAATTAACTATGATATAATTATAAAAAAAAATCTCTATAATATATCTACTTGAATCATCGAACAGAAAAACCAAAGTATACATATAATTAAAAAGTATATTTCCGAGTTTTAATCTATCAAACGAAAACGCAACTACATCTGCTGCCGTTGTTACTTATGCAGTTGCAAATAGCTCTGTTGCTGCGGTATATGCTTATTTTCTTAGCCATAAATATATACTAAGTGCTGAACTTTTAGCTAAAGCTAGAACAAATAAAATCCGTTCCACAAAATATTATCCCAAATATATCCAAAGATTAATAGGAACGATAGCAATAAACGCAATCTTTAGGCATCGTCCATGGGATGGTGGTACTGCACTCTTTCAAAATAAAACAAATACCATCGAAACAGATGCGTATTATGCTATCCGTCGTTTTGGATATTTTAAATATAGACGAAACGGAAAAACCTGTGTCGACTTAGCAGATACTTATGATTATGACCTTGACCTTCGAGAGCTTGGGTCCATCCAAGGAATTGCTATTAATATAATGGCCGCCGCTCAAATATATGGTATACTCACTCCATATGAAGTAAGACATACTTTTGAATCTTAAAGATATAGAGAGGAGCTCAAAGATGAAACTAAAACAAATCCTTATTTTTTCGATGCTGTTACTTATTTCTGCCTCTTGTACTTCTCCACTTAACAAAAAAGAAGTTTCCCCCTCAATAGCATCTACTGAAAAAGCTTTAAACGAGAAAGATTCCTTTACTGCAGATTACAGCGAAGAAACCATTAATGGCCTCAACAGCGAAAAGGTCAGCTTAACCAATACAGCTACTCTTTCTGTGGGATCAAAAGATTCTGCCTTTTCAACAATGACATTGTTAAGACCCTCTGGGGCAGAAGAAATTCCTGATAGTAAACAAACGATCTATACTTTGTTGAATCCGAAAAACTCAAAAGAGATTATAGAATATACAAATCAAGATCCAAATACTACTTGGCAGGAAAGAACTATGCCACTTCCCTGGGAAAACAATAAGACTTATTCCGATAACGCTCTATATCTTCATGAACGTTTATGGACTCCGATCCGCACATTTAAAGATCGATTTACCCGTTCTGATAAAATGAGTGATGTAGATGGAAAAAAAGCAGTATCCTTTCAAGCAGTTCTCTTAAAAGAAGATCTGGAAAAAGATATCGATCCTGCTCTCAAAAAAAATCTATCCTCTGTCTCTTACGATAAGCTCACCATTACACTTTGGAGTGATCCAGACAGTAGTCTTCCCTTAAAGATCGAAATGCAAAGCGAGCTTACAATCGGAGAAGAAAAAATTCCATCTTCATCAAAAGAAACCCTTGTTTATACCAGCTTTGACCCGGTAAAAGAAACACTTCCAGAGGACATCGCAACAGAATAAGCCACCATAAAAATTTCCACATAAAAACTCTCCCCTCAAAATGGAGGAGGGTTTTATGTGTTTTTTGTAATATTTTTCTCCTATTTTCCTCTAACAGCCAAGAACTAGCAGGCATCCCGGCCTAGCTCATGTCCCTCATTTCCCAAGAATGATGTTTTTCCATAATTGGTAAAAAATGATCGACCATTCCCCTACTTCCTCTCTCTTTCCTATCTTTTCCCTGTCCACCGAAGGTGTGCCGCCTAACACTTAGGTCCAGAAAGGAATCCTTTCTGGATTGCGTAGCAATCCTGCTTCTCTTCTCTTACATCCCATAATACTCTTCAACGGTCTTCCCGCTTTTATAAATCTTAGGGGCAAGATTCGTTCCTACATATCGAAAATGCCATGGTTCAAAAATATAACCTGTAACTTTCTCTTTTCCTTTTGGATATCTTAAGATAAATCCGTATCTATGAGCATTCTCTGCAAGCCAAATTCCTGCTTTTGTACTGGCAAAATTTTGATTTAGATAATAGGATGTTCCCTTGATATCGATAGCAAGACCTGTTTGATGTTCGCTATGCCCCGGTTTTGCAGAAATCCTGTCTGCATAAGCCCTGCCATAACGTCTTACATAACTTTCATAGAGGGATTTTTGATAAGAATAAGAACGAAATCCCGATCCGATACTAATCCTGTGTCCTTGGGCTGCACCATCTCTTTGCATACGGTTGAAATAATCCTTTACATTTTGGCTGAGGCCTGGATTATAGCTTGAAGGGAGAGAATATTTCTTATTCGCTATAATAATCCCGTCTATTGTAGTTATCCCGTTTTTTGTTACAGGAACGGGTTTTTCTGGAACTGGAGGTTTCGGTTCTGCCGGCGGTTCAGGCTCTGCTGGAGCTTTCCCTAGAATTTCATCTTCTACTCTTTGGGAAACTGCATTTGTACCGCCTATAATATATACATTTTCAGCTTTTTCTATCGCTGCTTTGCCTTCCGGGGAAAGAGAACCTTTCCCTGTTAAAACAATTGGCGCTTTTATATTTGCGGCAAATGGTGTCACCGCTAAAGCATCTGGAAAGTTCTCGCCGCTTGCTACTACCACTGCGTTATAATCCCCGCTTGCGGCAGCGATGTTTGCAGCAGTCTCATAGCGGTTTCGTCCTTCGATTCTCGTGCCCCTGCTTCTAATCATCGAAGCTGTTCCTCCGAAGGTGTATACTCCCTCGAAACCTTCTGGAAGAGTATAATCCCTTTGTCCGTCCACTAAATGAAGTCCGTGGCCTTGTCTTGCAAGGAAGACCCCTGCAGATAGTGCATCTGGAAAATCTCTCCCTGTCGCAAGCCCGACTGTTATAGGACTTGATTCTGTTTGCTCGTTGACCAGTTTCGACGTCTCATAACGGTCTTTGCCCGCGATTCGAAATACTTCAAAGTTTTCTTTAAACCGGTCTTCTATAGATTGAGGTACTGCCTTGTCACCCCCTATAATAATGACATTTTTAATCTTATATTTCTCAAGCACCTCGGTTAAATCTCTGTTTTCCTGTGCTAAGAATATCGTTCCGCCAATATTTGCTGCATAAGGTCCTGCGGCAAGGGCGTCTGCATAGGAGCTGCCGCTGACAACTACAGCATTGTCTGTCCATTGAAATTGCTCTGCCAATAAATTTGCTGTTTCATAGCGGTCCTCGCCGCTGATTCGATATACAGCCGCCTGTGAAAGAGAAGGGGCCTTTATGATTGAAAACAGAAACAAAAAGATACTGCAGAGGATCCATCGTTTTTTCATTTTTTCTCCTTTATATAATAGTTTATATATTATTTTATCTTCTTCACTCTTGAAAAACTCTAGAGCAGGTTTTTCCATTCCTATTATAACAGAATATACTCCTTTCTTTCGCAAAAGGCGAGGATTCAAGTCTTACCTTAAAAGAACTTGAAAGGGTTCTCCTATAAAACTATAATAAGGCTAAACAATAAAAAATAGACTTTTTTGAGGAACAATATAAAGGAGGCTCCCAATGAGTATCGGAAAAAGTGTCAAAAGAGTAGACGCTTACGATAAAGTGACCGGCCGTGCTAAATACACAGACGATCTATGTAATCGCAATGCTCTTATTATTAAATTATTACACTCCACCATAGCCCATGGTGTTGTAAAATCAATGGATACTTCAAAAGCTGAAGAAATCCCAGGTGTGGTTAAAGTTATCACTTGTTTTGATGTGCCGGATATCCCTTTCCCGACTGCAGGACATCCTTGGAGTACAGATCCCTCTCATCAAGACGTGGCAGACCGCAAGATCTTAAACCGCCATGTTCGTTATTACGGCGATGAAATCGCTATTGTAGTAGCAGAAGACGAAGTTTCTGCAAAACAAGGTGTGGCTGCTATCGAAGTAGAATATATCGAATATCCTTTCGTTTTAGATGCTAGAGAAGCCATGAAAGACGGCGCTCCTATTATCCATGACGAGATGGTTATGGACTGCGAAGAAGAAAAAGGGCTGTTCCCTTCTACTGTAAAACTTGTAAATAAACAAGATACCTGCAGCAATATCCTAGCCCATACCAACAAAGACCGGGGCGACTATGAAGAAGCTATCAAAGAACCGGGTCTGATCAAAGTAGAAGGCTGGTATAAAACACCTATTGTACAACATACACATATTGAAAATCATATCTGTTACGCAGAAGAAGATGCCGGGAAAATCAAAGTCGTTTCTTCTACACAGATTCCCCATATTGTAAGACGTATTGTTGCCCAAGCTTTAGGACTTCCTTGGGGAAAAATCCGCCTTATCAAGCCATATATCGGCGGCGGATTCGGCAATAAACAAGATGCTCTTTACGAGCCCCTTGTAGCTTATGTTTCACAGCAGGTAGGAGGCAGACTGGTAAAATTTGATGTTACGAGAGAAGAAACTTTCGTAAACAATAGAGTCCGCCATTCTATCGAGTATCATATTATCTCTTATGTACGGGAAGACGGATCTTTAGCTGCTAGAAAATTCGAATCTTTCTCAAATCAAGGAGCTTATGCATCTCATGGACATGGTGTAAATGCAAAAGGACAAGGAGCTTTCGGACAGCATTATCCATGCGATGTGATTCAATCAGATTCTTATACCATCTATACGAACACTCCTTCCGCCGGTGCCATGAGAGGATACGGTATCCCTCAAGTAACTTGGGCAGAAGAATGCCATATCGATGAAATCGCAAAAGTTCTAGACAGAGATCCTTTAGAATACCGAAAACAAATCATTATGAGAAAAGGCTATGCCGATGGATTCTCTAAAAACGAATTGTATCATGATTCCTATATTGAAACCCTGGAAATGGGAAGCGAAGCTATGGAATATGACAAAAAGATAAAAGAATATGCCGACCAAAAAGGCAATATCCGCAGAGGAGTTGGTGTTGCTACTTTCTGGTACAATACAGCAGTTTGGCCGATTTCCTTAGAATCCTCTTCCTGCCGTATGGTGATGAATCAAGACGGTTCTATCCAGCTTCAATTAGCCGAAACAGAAATCGGACAGGGTGCCGATACAGCCTTCAGTCAAATGGCTGCGGAAACCTTAGGTATTTCTTTAGATAAAGTTCATATTCAATCTACACAGGATACGGATATCACTCCATTTGGTACAGGAGCTTATGCTTCCAGACAAACCTATGTAGGGGGATTTGCCGTTCGTCAGACAGCTGAACTTCTAAAGAAAAAAGTTTTAGAATACGCTCAGGAATGGACAAGAATGCCTGTTTTCAATCTGGATATTATCGACAACAATATTGTTCGGACTACAGACAACCGGGTTCTTCTTTCCTTGGGAGAACTTGCAACAGAAGCTCTTTACAGTTTAGACCACAGCGAACATTTTTCAGCTGAATCTACTTATCAAATTAAATCCAACGCCTTCTCTTTCGGTTGTACCTTTGCGGAAGTAGAAGTGGATATCGCATTATGCAAAGTGAAGCTTCTTCGTATGATAAACGTTCATGACTGCGGCGATTTAATCAATCCTGCTCTTGCAGAAGCTCAAGTACACGGCGGAATGAGTATGGCTATCGGATACGGTTTGTCAGAAGAACTGCTTTTCGACGAAAAGACAGGTCGTCCATTAAACAATAACCTTCTAGACTATAAAGTATCTTCTTTCGAAGATCATCCAGAGCTTGAGGCGCTATTTGTGGAAAATACAGAACCTACAAGTGCATACGGTACAAAATCATTAGGAGAGCCCCCTACATGTTCCGGAGCACCAGCTATACGAAATGCCATCTTCAACGCAACTGGAGTTGGCGTAAAAGACAATCCTGTTACTCCGAAAAGATTATTTGAAGCATTCAGAGAAGAAGGACTATTCGAGGAGGTTGAATAATAATGTATGATATTAAAACGATGTATCAAGCTCACTCTCCTGAAGAGGCCGTTAAGCTCTTAACGGAACATCCGGAAGCAAAAGTAATTGCCGGAGGAAGTGATGTCTTAATCCAAATGAGAGAAGGACGCCTTGCAGGCATAGAGCTTGTAAGTATTTATGGAATAGATGAATTAAGAGGAATTACGATGGAAGAAGACGGAACGATCCGTATCGGATCTCTTTCCAGCTTCTCTAAAGTACAATTCGACCCTATTATCCGCGAGCATATGATGGTACTATCAGACGCCTGCCGAGAAGTAGGAAGTCCCCAGATCCGAAACATCGGAACTATCGGCGGAAATACCTGCAACGGGATTACCTCTGCAGATTCTGCTGCAACCCTTTTAGCCTATGACGCTATAGTAGAAATCTTGGGACCAGAGGGAATTCGTACAACTCCCCTTGCTGACTTTTATGTAACAGCAGGAAAAGTAAAGCTTGCCCATAACGAAATCCAAACAGCTATTTTAATCAAAAAAGAATCCTATGAAAATTATAAAGGATGCTATTTCAAATACGCTATGCGTAATGCACTTGATATCGCTACATCCACATGTTCTGTCAATGTAGCCTTGGAAGAAGACAACAAAACAATCAAAGACCTGCGTATCGCTTTCGGGGTAGCAGGACCTGTTCCTCTAAGAGCAAGATCCGCAGAAGAATTCATAAAAGGCAAAACCTACGATAAAAGCTTATTGCAGGAATTTGCGGACACCGCTCTAGGAGATTTGAAACCTAGAGACAGCTGGAGAGCATCAAAAGACTTCCGTGTCCACATGATGAAAGAGATGGCAAAACGCTGCTTCACAAAAGCCTACAGCGACTGCGGAGGTGAAATCAATGACTAGTCCTCAATATACACAACTTAACTGTACCATCAACGGAAAAGAAATCCATAAAATGATCGACGTAAGAGCTTCCTTAACAGACGTTCTTCGAAACGACTTCTCTTTAACTTCTGTCAAAAAAGGCTGCGAAGTAGGAGAATGCGGAGCTTGTACAGTCCTTATAAACGGCGAAGTATTCAACTCTTGTATCTATCTTGCCATCTGGGCGGAAGGTAAAGAAGTCCGAACTCTAGAATCTCTTCAAGGACCAAACGGAGAACTTTCCGACATTCAGCAAAACTTCATCGATGAAACAGGAGTACAATGCGGTTTCTGTACACCAGGCATTATCATGAGCGCTGTGGAAATTCAAGAAAGCGGCAACGACTATACAAGGGAAGAATTAAGAGAACATCTTTCCGGACACCTTTGCCGTTGTACCGGATATCAAAATATCCTAAATGCAGTGGAAAAAACTATAAAAAAATAAATCCTATAACACCTATAACCTCATATCTCAAATATAGCAAACAAAAAACGATCCTTCAAAACACCTCTCTGAATGGATCGTTTTTTGTGTCTATTTTTCTTGAGAACGATGAAAAAAACCAAGATTTTTCAGCTTCTTTAAAAGATCCTTGTTGATAATATACTTTTCATGTCCTCTTTCTATCTGCACTCTAGGAATATCCTCAAAAAACTGATTGCATGTTTCCACATAAGCATCCAGGTCTTCTTCCCTAGAGCCTAGGTGCCAAAGGCATCCCGCCTTTCTTCACCATTTCCAGCAAATACTTTTATCTATAAAATACTTCAAATATTTAAATTATGAATTTTCGATACTTCTATAGTATGAGAAAGGTCTTAGTTTCCAATCCTAGGGGAGCGTCTAACGACGCCTTTTTATATGAAGAAAATGCTTTGCATTTTCCACCTTCCCTATTTCCTATAACCTGCTCCCTACCTTTCCCCTCTCTTCCCCTGGCCACCGTAGGTGTGCCGCCTAAAGCCTAGGTGCCAAAGGCATCCTGCCTGGGTTGCGCAGCAATCCCGCCTATCACTTCCCTCCAAACTAATAAACCAACAGCTCTTTTCCTTCCGGCGCTTTAACATTTTCTTCCAAGCCCTGTGGAACAGTGACGATATTTGCTGCTCCGTCAGAAACGAAACGTCTTTTCGGATGGTTCTTTAAGATCTCAATCCAATCATAGATCCCAACATCGTCTACATTGGTCTCGCTGGCTCTAACCCGGTGGATGGCTAAAGGATCAAAGTCTGTATGATAAGGAGATGGATTGGGATCCCATCCTACATTTAATATCGCAATATTTTTAAAGTCTTTTCCTTCATAGCTTCCTGTTTCTAAATAATTATAAAGGGATTTATCCGGTCTGGATCCGAAAGGAAGGGCTAAGGTATTGATATTATACGGTTTGGAAAACGACTCTTCCAGATAAGCTTTTTGTCCGCCGATTTCTCTCTGCACTCCAGAAGCATCTAGTGTCTTCATATTCGGATGGTTGATCGTGTGATTTCCCACTTCCATGCCATTTTCTACAAGAAAATCGAATTTTTTCTGTACTTCTTCTTTCGGACCGAAACGTCCGGTTCCGTTGACAAAAAACGTTGCTCTCGGTTCAAAATCATCATATTTTTCTGCAAATTCCATAATAATGCCCACTGCAGAATCCGGGTTGATCGAACCGTCTTCCAGATAATTAAAATTGTTCTCCCGTCCGTCATCGAAGGTCAACACATAAGGCGATTTGCCTGCAGGGGCTGTAATATTTCCATAGACATAATCTGTTAAAGAAATAGGCAGATATCCCTGATCGTAGAGAGCTTGAAGATCCTTTCTAAAGTTCTCCTGCGTTCTTACCCATTCCGCTTCCGGTGTTGAAATATTATGATACATCAAGATCATGATCTGCCCTGCTTCGTTGGGCTTTGTATTTAAATCAATCTCCTCTTTTGTAATTTTTTTTTTCTCTTCTTTCTGCTGTTGAGAAGCCGCCTCTTTCTTTGTAGATCCTTGTTCTTCGTCTCCGCTTTTGCAGGCAGTTAATAGCATTCCTAATAACAGCGCAATTGCAAACAGCTTTTTCATCCTTTTCTTCCTCCTTTACTCCTGTAACCCTAGTATAGGAGAAAGAAATTTTATTGTAAAGTTTGTAAAAAATAACCATAGAAAATAATATCTTTAGTCTGCCGTTGTAATTTCAGCCTTTTCTGTTATTCTGAAATATAATGAAAACAGCTAGAACATTTATCCCATCGCTGCGATCGATAATCATCTTAAAAGGAGAACAACATGAAGAAAAAAATATACCTGCTGCTGTTCTTTCTCTGCTTTGGAATCCTTGCAGAAAACAGTACAGCCGCCGCCTCTTCCTATCAGCCTAAAGTTTCAAGAATCGCCGGCAGAAACCGCCGAGATACAGCCATAGAAGTTTCTAAATTCATAAAAAACGAAAAACGTGTTGTGATTGCCAGAGACGATCACTACGCAGATGCCCTAAGCGGCTCTTCTTTCGAGGGGAATTCTCCAGCCTTCCTCCTACGAAAGGGAATCGATCCCGCTGCTGTTATCCAGCGGATTCGAGAAATCAATCCGGAAGAGATCCTTATTCTAGGGGCAGAATCCGCCGTTTCAAAAGAACAGGAGCAGAATTTTATCGATGTATTCGGCAAAGAAAAAGTAATCCGAATCGCCGGCAAAAACCGCTACGAAACCTCCTTTGCAGTCGCCAAAGCCTCTAGAAGACAAAATTTTATGATTGCAAGCGGGGAAAACTTCCCGGATGCCTTGACAGCAGGAGCTCTCGCTTCCCAGAAAAATGCGGGGATTCTATTATCAAGACAAAGCACACTTCCCCTTCCAGTGAAAAACTATCTGGCACCCTTCTCCGATCCTGCTCTCATCGGTGGAGAGGCTGCACTCTCTTCCACTGTTGAAAAAGACTTGATTTCTATCGGAAAAACACCAACCCGCATCTCCGGTTCCAACCGATACGAAACTGCAGTATCCTTGGCAGAAACTGCCCCGTCTTCGGAAATACTCTTTATTGCTTCCGGTGAAAACTATCCGGATGCCTTAGCCGCCTCCTCTCTGGCTTCTCAGTACAAGGCGCCGATTCTTCTCTCTCACAAAAGAAATCTCCCGGCCTCTGCAGCGGAGTATATAAAAAAGCATCGTCCCAAAGAAGTTATCTTGCTGGGCGGAGAAGCTGCCCTGTCGAAAAATATAGAAACCCAAATCAAAAACATTGATGAGCCTGTAGTCAACCATACGGCGAAAGAAGGGGGATATATAAAAATAACGAAAGACACTCCTCTTTATAAAGACAAGACAAAATCGAAGACAGTCCATACTATTGCTGCCGGTAAATTTGCCTACGTTTATAAAATAGAGGGATCTTACCTATACTTGAAGCAGGATGGAAAATCCGGCTATACGAATACACTGGCTTACACGACAATGATGCCTTACCAGGAAAGCACCTATATACCCGGCCCCTTCATCAGCCAAGTCTATCCTGTGGATATTCCTATGGGCTGCGAGTCCGCATCGGCTTTAATGGCCTTAAAACGTAAAGGATACGCCTTGGAGACAACCCTCCCTGAGTTTATATCCGACCTTCCCAAAACCTCTAGAAATCCGGATTTAGGCTTTGTCGGGGATCCGTATAAGGTTGTATCCGGCTACTATATGACCATTCATCCGAAACCTTTAACACAATTCGCAAATACTTACGGAAACGCCCAAGATCTCTCCGGTTCCAGCCTCGATTATCTTCGCATGGAAATCTTAAACGGCAACCCTGTTGTATTATGGGGTACTTATCAGTTCAATAATCCTGTATACTTTAAGTATTGGAATGGAAAAACTATGGCGACAGGCATCGACAATGCCCATGTTGTTCTTCTCGCAGGTTACGACGGAAAGACAGGAGAGTATATTATCGCCGACCCTTACAATCCTAAAGCACCGAAAGAATACTGGGAATATAGAGTAAAAGAAGAAAACTTAGCGAAAATCTACCATCTTCAAAAATACGCCATGGTCATTCGATAAGAAAGGAAAACACTATGCAATTTATAATAACAGCTTACGACTACACCGACGATCGGGCTTTAACCCGCCGTCAAAACGAAAGAGAGGCCCATTTAGAAGGAATACGCAAAAGAAAGGAAGCCAATGAAGTCCTTTATGCAGGAGCCCTTTTAAATGAAGGAGGTCAAATGATCGGATCGGTAATGATTCTTAACTGCCCCTCCCGAGAATATATCGACAAGTGGCTTGAAGTAGAGCCTTACTGCACAGGACAAGTCTGGGAAAATATAACCATCCAGCCCTTTGCCGTACCGAAAATGTTTCTATAGAAAAAAAGATGGGAAACCCCATCTTTTTTTAGTCTTAAAAATCTCCAAAAAAGCAAAACTTTCTTTTGTAAACATTTACGCAAATCCCGAAAAACACCGCAGCTGCCAATGTCCCTTCCCTTACTCCCTGAAGGTTCCCGAAATTCCAAAGAGAAAGCACCACGGCAAGGGATACTAGTATAATATCGAAGGCTACTTTTACTTTTCCGAAATCTTTTCCATATTCTTTTGAAATAATATGTACTAGACCGTCTCCTGACAATGTCCAGCAGGCGGCTCCGATCTCAAGATAGATCCCGAAGGAACCGACAAGAATGCTTACTATACACAGAAGCCACTGGAAAAGATAATTTGAAGGGTTCAGCCAAAACAATACAGACAGCCAGAAATCGATAAAAAACCCGAAGATAAAGGATAAGGGAATTTGAATCAGCATCGATCTTGTAAAACGGGAACGAAGAATCAGCCACTGAAAAAACACAAAAGAAAGATTCATCGCTGCAGAAAGCTGTCCCACGGTAAAATCTGTTATCATACTGCCAACTACAGGCAGAACCGCCATAGGAGTCGTTCCAATTCCCGCTTTAGTAGAAAGAGCCGCCCCCAGTGCCAGCAGAAAAATCCCTGTAAAAAAATAGATATATTGTGTTCTTCGATTCATCCCAACCTCCAGCATTTAATCCTTTTACCCCTAATATCTATAAACCATCTTTACTCTTTATTATTACCCAAACATTCCCTGCCGTATTTCTGGAAAAATTCTATGCTCTTTGAATAGGATTAACTTTATATAGCTCCTATACAATACCCCTCCTTTTACCCCCCAACGCTTAGGAGCAGTGGTGCATCTAACAACACCTTTTTATATAAAGAAAATGCTTTGCATTTTCCACTTTCCCTATTTCCTAATCCCTATAACCTATTCCCTATCTTTTTCTATTTTTTCCTATCTGTTACTCTGGCCAC
Source organism: Gallicola sp. Sow4_E12 (assembly GCF_052116305.1). NCBI lineage: Bacteria > Bacillati > Bacillota > Tissierellia > Tissierellales > Peptoniphilaceae > Gallicola > Gallicola sp. Sow4_E12. Next base: position 24,722 of record NZ_JBQKLI010000018.1, read on the forward strand.
CGCAGGTGTGCCGCCTAAAGCCTAGGTTCCGCAGGGATCCTGCCTGGGTCCCGTCAGGGATCCCGCCTTAAAGATTTGAAAATCCTTTTCAAATCTTTAACAATATGGTATACTCCTATCTATTATATAGGTTATGTTTTCGGGGTGCATAATTCTACATTTTCGTTTATACTTAAACTATATGTTTATCTTATTCTATACAAGAAAGTGAAGTGATTATGTGATAAAAGTAGAACATCTGAAAAAGACCTTTTCTACAGGAAAAGACAGCGAATTTCACGCTATAAAAGATGTGTCCTTTGAAGTGGAGCAAGGAGAAATCTACGGCATTATCGGTTTGTCCGGTGCCGGAAAATCAACCCTTGTCCGTTGCTTAAACCGTTTAGAAGAGCCGACTTCGGGAAAAATCTATATCGACGATGTAGAGATTACCTCTTTGAAAAAGAAAGAACTTCTGGATATGCGCAAAGATATGGGAATGATCTTCCAAAATTTTAATCTTTTCGCACAAAAAACAGTCTCTCAAAACATCGCCTATCCATTGGAAATTTCAAAAATGAAAAAAGAAGATATCGGAAAAAGAGTCGATGAACTCTTGGAATTTGTCGGTTTATCCGATAAAAAGAATTCCTATCCTGCTGAAATTTCAGGAGGGCAAAAACAAAGAGTGGCTATTGCAAGAGCTTTGGCGACAAATCCTCAGATTCTTTTAAGCGATGAAGGAACATCCGCTCTAGATCCTGAAAACACAAAAGCTGTTATGGATCTATTGCAGCGAACCGTAAAAACCTTCGGCACGACGATTATTTTGATTACCCATCAAATGGAAGTTGCCAAGGAAATCTGCGACCGGATCGCTGTTATGGAAGATGGTTTGATTATTGAAGAAAATACTGTAGAGGAACTCTTTGCCCGTCCGAAAAAGGACCGTACAAAAGCATTTATCGAAAGACTTCAGGGAAAACCTCTGGGAGACGAGATTCTCCAAGGGGATTATGAAGGCCTTGTAGTGCGTCTTCGCTTCGACAAGACAAATTACAACAAACCTCTTCTCTCCCATATTATTTTAGACAAAGGCGTAGAAGTAAATATCATTGCAGGAAGCGTACAACAGCTCAATAAAGCCGGAACCGGCTATCTGATTATAGAGCTTCAAGGAACTTCAGAACAAAATCAGGATGTATTAAAAACGCTGCAAGACGATAATGTACAAGTGGAGGTGATCGCATGAGTTTCGACGCAATAATGGACCTTGTCCTTCCCTCAACATTAGAGACATTGTATATGGTCGTTTTATCCGCCCTTCTCGCTGTAGTGATCGGTCTTCCTTTAGCTATACTTCTTTTTGTTATTCGAGAAGACGGACTGAACCCTATTTCAGGACTTTACAGAGTACTGGATGTGATCATTAATATCTTAAGATCTTTTCCTTTTATCATCTTAATGATCGTCGTTCTTCCATTGTCGAGTCTTCTTGTGGGAACAAAAATCGGAACGACAGCAGCTATTGTTCCTCTGACAATTTCAGCCTTTCCATTTATAACAAGGCTTTTCGAACAGGAATTTACAAATGTTCCGAAAGGGCTGATCGACGCTGCAAAGTCTATGGGCTCTACAAACGGAGAAATTGTAAGAAAAGTATTAATTCCCGAATCTATGCCGGGAATTATCGCACATGTCACCAATCTGATGATCATGCTGGTGGGATATTCCGCTATGGCCGGCACTATCGGCGGCGGAGGATTGGGTAATCTGGCAATTCGATACGGCTACTACCGCCGAGAAGAATTTGTCCTATGGATTGCCGTATTGGTCATCGTTATCATAGTACAGCTGATGCAGTGGATCGGAACAAAAATATCCACAAGCATCAATAAAAAATAGGAGGAGAACTATGAAGAAAAAAGTTTTATTTAGTTTATTAATGGCATTATCTGTATTTTTCTTAGCGTCCTGCGGCGGAACAAACAATGAACAAGCCGCTACAAATACAGAGCAAGAAGCACCTGCTGGAGAGGCAAAGACTGTAAAAATCGCCGTATCTCCAGAACCTCACGCAGCTATTGTAGAGCAGGTTAAAGAAGATTTAGCCGCTGAAGGAATCACATTAGAAATCGTAGAATTCGATGATTATGTAATCCCAAACACTGCTACATCCGACAAAGAAGTAGATCTAAACTTCTTCCAGCATGAACCATATTTCGATAATTTCGTAAAAGAAAACAATATTACAAACCTTGTAAAAATCGGCGCTGTCCACTTAGAGCCTATCGGAGTCTATTCTGCAAAATACAAATCTTTGTCTGAAGTACAAGACGGAGATGAAGTGATCATTCCAAACGACGCTACAAACGGAGGAAGAGCTCTTCTTCTATTGGAAAAAGAAGGACTTATTAAATTAGACGATAACACGAACCTAGCTGCTACAGAAGCCAATATCGTAGAAAACAATAAGAATTTAAAATTCACAGCGATGGAAGCCGCTTCTATCCCTTCTACCTATCAAGAAGCAGGGCTTGCAGTTATCAACTCTAACTACGCTTTAGGAGTAAACTTAAACCCTCTAAACGACAGTTTAGCCATCGAAGCAACAGACAGTCCATATGCTAATATTGTCGTTGCAAGAACGGAAGATGCAGACAAACCAGAAATCAAAAAAGTAATGGAAGCATTAAATTCAGAAAAAGTTAAAAAATATATCGAAGACACCTACAAAGGAGCCATCCTTCCAGTGTTCTAAGATAAAAACGGACATCCGAGATGTCCGTTTTTCTTTTGCCCGAAACCTCTATGTTCCAGCCGAAATTAAAACAATACAAAGAGAATTAGAAAAAAATAGAAAAGAAACAAATATATTTATTTTCTATTTTAAAAACATTAATGATATCTGCCTTAATTTCTGCGGGTAGTATCCTTTCATCATCAGACTCTTCTTCCTGCAGCCTAGGTGCTGAAATCATCCTGCTTAAAACATGGGTTGCGCAGCAATCCCGACTTTCTTCAATATTTTCAAATATTTAGATTATGAATTTTCGATACTTCTACAGCGTAAGAAGGTCTTAGTCTCTAATCCTGGGGGAGGACTTAAAAAAGTGTGGAGTGTGAGAGAGTGAAAGAGTGGAGTTATTGACAAAAATGAAAAGTACATTCATTTTTTAACATACTATAAAAACAGGTACCGAAAACTAAGTTAGGTCTAGCTCATGCCACTCGTTTCCCAAGAGCAGTATTTTGCCATTGGCTAGAAACGATCGGCCAATTATCCTCCCCCAGACCCCCTCCTTTTACACCCCCAACGCTTAGGAGCAGGGGAGCGTCTAACGACGCCTTTTTATATAAAGAAAATGCTTTGCATTTTCCACCTCCCCTACTTCCTAGAACCTATAACCTACTCCCTATCTCTTCCCCCTCTCTCACACTCCACACTTCTTTTTTAAAGCTCTCTATATTTTTTTAAATATAATGATATAATATTGCTAACAATACCCATTTTCTTAACGATAGAACCTTTTCTGTCTGAAAAAAGGGTATACTACAAATACTATTAAAAACTGAAATTTAATTATAATAAGGAGTATTATGAAAAATTTAATTATAATCGGCGCTGGAAGCGCTGGAGTCGCTGCAGCAGAAGCGGCTCGAAAACAAAACGAAGATATTTCTATTCTTCTATTCTCAGAAGAAAGCCAGCTGCCTTATCACCGTATCCGTCTGTTTCAAGTAGCTGCGGACACTTCTCAAGAAAGCAAAATCACTCTTCATCCGAAAGAATGGTATGATGAGAGAAATATCGATCTTCGATTAAATACAAAGATTGTTGATGTAGATGATAATACGAAAGAAGTGATCTCCTCTTCTGGAGAAAGATTCCCCTTTGACAAGCTGATCCTTGCAACCGGCTCGAAAGCTTTCCTTCCGCCTATTAAGAATGTGGAAGCAACAGGGGTTCATACAATCTGGACGATGGATAATATATTAGAACTCAGCGAAGAACTTCCTCAAGTAGAGGATCTTGTGATTATCGGAGGAGGTTTATTAGGTCTGGAAGCTGCCCACAATTTAAGCGAAAGAAACTGCCATGTAACCGTTCTGCAAAGAGGAAACCGCCTTTTAAGCAGACAGCTTGATGAAAAAGGATCTGAGCTTTATCTAAAGAAAACAAAGAGTTTTGGTATCGATGTTCTCTTTGAAGCGGACACAAAAGAAATTATTACAGTCGAAGAAGGAAGAGTGAAAGAACTCCTTTTAGAAGACGGCCGCCGTATCCCCTGCCAGCTTGTCTTAATCTCTGCAGGTGTTAGGGCAAGACTGGATCTTATAGAAAAATACAGCGGCGAAGCAGAAGTCTGCAGACAAATCGTGGTCAATAAATATATGGAAACCTCCATTCCCGATGTATACGCCTGCGGAGATAATGCCCTTGTAAACAACGAATGGTATGGACTGTGGATGATTTCAAAAAATGAAGGAGCCGTAGCCGGAACCAATGCTGCCGGCGGCAATATGACCTATACGATGCCCTCTGTCCCTTATTCTATGAACTCCATGGACCTTCCCCTCTATTCAGCCGGAATTATCGAAGAAGGAGAAGGCATCGAAACAAAAACAGAATTGGATGAAGAAAACTATATCTACAAAAAGTACTTCTATAAAGAAGACGAACTGATCGGCTTTATCCTTTTAGGAGATACAAAAGAAGGTTTTAGTCTGAATAAAACACTAGCTAAAAACTAAATATTTCAAATAAAAAGGGCATTGAGTCTACTTTCCAAAAAGACTCAATGCTCTTTTACATTTACAACGATAATGAGATTCGGAGAAAATTAGAAGAGAAAAGAGAGAAATTATAACAGAAAATATATTTCTATAATTTAACCTTCCGCTGCCAAAAACCTGCCTTCCATTACTTATGTAGAAAAATGATTTTTTCATCTTTCCACCGTAACTCCACTCTCTCACTCTTTTTAACTCTCTTTTAAAGCTCTTTAATCAAATAACTTGTCATAGAAAGACTCCCCATCTCTCCTCCCCGGTTAAAGACCTCTATTTCATCATCCTCTTCGATATTCGCAAGGATATATACAAGAGGAATAAAATGCTCAGGTGTTGGTGCTGCATATTTAAAAATCTCATTATTTTCGATTTCTAGAATAGAACTGAAGTCCCGTCCTTGAATCAAATCATGGATCGTATCGTCGAAAGTTTTCCCCTTTTCTGTCATGTCTTTTCGATCCCATTCTACATCCCGAAGATTATGGAGAATATTGCCAGAACCCAAAATCAGAATCCCTTCTTCTCGCAAAGAAGCAAGCTTTTTCCCTAGTTCAAAATGTTCTTTTAAAGACAGATCTCCGTCGATACTCAGCTGGACAACCGGAATATCCGCTTCTGGATAGATATGGCAAAGCACAGACCAGCTGCCGTGATCGATTCCCCAGTTATTATTAACAGAAACTTCCTCTGCCAATTCTAAAACACGATCCGACAATTCCTCCAAGCCTGAAACCGGATATTTTAATTCATATAATTCCTTTGGAAATCCGTACATATCATAGATCTGTTTCGGTTCCTCAACCTTCTGAATATAGCTTCCTTTTGTATACCAGTGGGCGGAAATCGACAAGATTGCTTTGGGTTTTTCATATCCTTTTAAAACTCTCTTCCATGTATTAGAATATTGATTATCTTCAATAGCGTTCATCGGTGTTCCGTGCCCTACGAAAAGCATCGGCATTTTTCCCATAATTTTTCCTCCTTGGTTTCTCCTATTTGCTTTGTATTATATCAGTTTCATCTTATTTGTATAGAATTCCTTCTTTAAAAAGTTGAAACGGGGTATCCTATAACAAAGAAACTCAAGGAGGTGCTTTATGAAACTGCTTTCAAAATTCTTATCTCTTTTTAAAAAGGATAAAGACTATCCGCTGCAGTATAAACATACCTGCCAGCGCTGCGGACAGAAGTATGTCATTACACCGGGCAAGAATCTCTGTCCTAAATGCAAAACACCTTACTACCTCAATCTTCCAAAATAAAAAAGGTATCTGCTAAATTTGCAGATACCTTTTTTATATAAGGAGAAGAATAACAATCGATACAATAAGCTGAAGCAGTACAAATCTTGTAACCGCCTGCTCGTTTGCCCAGCCGATCTTCTTTCTATAATGATCGTGAAGAGGCGTTTGTATATCCTTCATAAAATTCTTCATTTTCAAATAACGGATAAAGGAAAGCTTCATTAAACTGGAAGCTCCGTCGGCTATAAAAACAAAGGCAAATGGAATATAGAGAAAAGGGCTGCCTGTTTTTAATAAAGCAATACTGATAAATACCCCCATCGCTCTAGAACCTGCATCTCCCATCAGATGAGAACTTGGAATCGCATTGAAGTATAAATAAACGAACAGCACCGCTAGGAAAACCAGATAGACCGGCTTCATCTCCCCTATTGTGCCTAATTTCACAGCAGCAAGCATGGAAGATAAGAGTGTTACTGTACCAAGCCTTGCAGAAAGACTGTCTACTCCGTCGGTAATATTTGTGACATTAATAGAAACCCAGTTCAGCACAATAATCAAAAAGAAAAGAATCGGTACTGGAATCTGAATATCTGTAGAAAACAGCGCCAACCGAATCATGGTTCCGTTATTCATTATGTAGACTACCGCAATAAACGAAGCCACTGCAAAATCCAGAAGTCCTTTTGTCAATTCCCCCCAAGGTTTCTTCGAATTATCATCCAAATACCCTGTCATCATTTCTATAAAGACTGCGATAATATAAAAGCGGATTTCCCAGCTGAGTTTCACCGCAATTAAAGTAACGGCTACAAAAACAGAGATAAAGATAATCCCCGTGCTGGTCTTCTTTCCTGCAGACTTTTCTGCTTGAAATGCAAACTCCCGGCCCCGGTCGCTGGGAAGAAATTTCCCTAGTTTCAAAATGGCGAAAGAACATACGATTAAGGTAAACACCATCAATACCGCCATTGGCAAACCTTCAGATAAAGGCTCTATAAACATAATATTTCCTCCTTGAACGAAAATATAAATTCAAATATTTTACTTAGACTTTATATAAACTATATCACAAAATCCATTAAAATGATTATCATAACTTTATTGTAACTATTTATCCGATGAAAAAAGGAAAGGCGTAGATGAATAAAAAAGATTGACAGATGCTGTAAAATTTCATATATTAATAGGAATATATAATTATAGAAACAAGGAGGAAATATTATGGTAAAATTATTCGTCGATATGGATGGAACCATCGCTACTTGGGATACAGAGCTTGCTTCCAGCGAAATTCTTTATCAAAAAGGATATTTTAATACACGACCCATTATGGAAAATATGCTCGAAGCTGTAAAACTTTTAAGCGATGAAAAGGAGATAGAACTTTTTATTTTAACAAGTATTTTCTCCGATTCTGTCTATACAGTAGAAGAAAAACACGAATGGCTTGATACCCATCTGCCTCATATTCCAAAAGAAAATCGAATCTTCGCCATCTGCGGCGAGAGTAAAAGAAAATCAGTTCCTTTTAAAGTCGATAAACGATGCTATCTTTTAGACGACTATACAAAAAACCTCTACGACTGGTCTTTGGAAGGAAAAGGTATCAAAGTCCTTAACGGAATCAACCACACAAAAGGATCTTGGAAAGGCCCCGTTGTCGAACACAGCGAAAACCCCCTTCGTATCGCCAGCAGAATCAAAGAAATCCTTTATAAATGTTAAGACAGGGAGCAGGAAAAGATTAAAAGAAGTGTGGAATGTGATAGAGGGGAGAGGGGAGTTGTGGAAGAAACATGAGACGCGTTTCTTTTATTTTATTAACACAAGAAAACTTTTGAGCGATAGCGAAAAAATTCTCAACAACTCCACTCTTTCACTCTCCACACTTTTACTGCAGGCATACCGCCTATCTCTTCCCTACTTCCTATCCCCTATAACCTATCCCCTATCTTTTCCTATCCTTTTCCCTGGCCACCGTAGGCGTGCCGCCTAAAACCTAGGTGCCAAAGGCATCCTGCCTGGGTCCCCTCAGGGATCCCGCCTATCTCTTCCCTACAACCTTAAATTCAGAAAAGGCAGCGTAAAGCTTCCTTTTAAGAACAGATTTAGAATAATATCCTGATCGCTTTTTTCATTGATCGCCTGAATCCTGCCTTCTAAACTTTCCACATTATCTGAAACAATACCATGAACTTCTTCTCCCAAAAATTTATCCATAGACTCTTCGTCATTTACAGTCCAGACGATAGGCTTCTTCCCTGCACCCAAGATCTTGTCTAGGGCATCCCTCGTGGCCGCATCTTCTTCTAAAAGCAGCTGATCCGCTGCAAAATTCCCGGGATCGCCTACGGCAAAGAAGTAAACAAATCCCGATTCTATCTCGGAATATTTTTCTTCAATATATTTGATCAGATTATAATCCAAGGTCATAAGAACAATACTGTCTTTAACTCCTTTTTCCTTCACCATCTTCACAACATCGTCTACCATTTGTTTGTCTGCTGTACTTCCCTTTAATTCGATATAGAGTCCAGCCTTTCCTTTTACCGAGTCGATCGCCTCTTCTAAAGTAGCTACCCGCTCTCCTTTGAATTTTGGATACTGATACCCTAAGTCCAGCTCTTTGATTTCCTTGACCGTCATTTCCTGCGAGGTTTTTCGAACGCCAGCCATTCTTGAAAAAGTATTATCATGGTTGAGAATATACTCCCCGTCCTTTGTCCTCTGCACATCGATTTCAACAGCATCCGCTCCCTGTTTCACAGCTTCTGTAATTGCAGAAATGCTGTTTTCCGGGATTCCTATAACTCCCCCTCTATGACCGATCACCTTTACCGCTGCTTGAGGATAAAAAAGTTCTCGGAAAAATATCCCAATAGGAATCGCCGCTAGAAAAATCCCCAGTACACCTACAATAATAATCATCCTCTTTCTATCAAAAAGATGATCTACAAAATGCTCCCTGGTTTTTGTTATAAGCTTCGCTCGTTTCTCTGCCAGATGATAAAACCCGGGTGTTCTCTCCGCAAATTGATAAAAGAGCATTGTCAAGTGATGAACTTCAAAAGGAAAAAACAAAATAGAGGCAAACTGAATACCCAGTATTTGAATAAACCATAATACAATCAAAGCGATTCGTCCCATTGCACCTTGTATCTGCACATTTTCAATAATATAAAGAATAAAAAACAGCCAGCAGACAACAATCACGCTTATGAGAAAAATATTAATCAGAGCCGTTCCTATAAAGTACTTCATAAGATCCGAAAAGTTCTCTTTCACCATCCTAAAGCTGTATTTAATACTTTGGAAAGGCCTCTCATCTCCGATCACAAGAAAATGAAAGGTGAACAAAAGAAAGATACTAAAACCGACCATCAAAAGCAGCATCAGCACATACAAAGCCAGATATTTCGGATTCGCAAAAATTTCCGAACTGATAAATTTCGGAATCCTGATATTCTGAAAGAAGTTTAAGGTAATTCCTGCTCCTGTTAAAGGTATGAACACTGCTAGATATAGAAGAAGAATCACCGTACCGATGTCTAGAAATTTTGGCATCTTTTTTATATTTGTCTTGATAATCTCGTAAAAACTTACCTCCGGCCCTTTATGAATGACTAAAGAACTAATGGTAATTGTACCGGCTATTTCGATGAGGATCGCAAGGGATAGAAACACAAATCCCAAAAGGAGTATCCCCGCCCCGTAAGGCGTTCGAATAAAGGACAGAATATCTCCGTTGCTGATGACTTTAAACCCTCCGAAAATTAGAAGACGTTGAACCGCCCAATAAAAGAAAGGCAAAAGCAGAGCTCCTTCCAACATTTTTGTAAAAATCTGATATTTAATAAAATGGGATCCTCCTCGAAGGAAGACTTTTACCACATTATAGTAGTGTTTAAATAGTTTCATATTTTATCTTCATAACCTCTCTTTAATCTTTCTCTTATTATACCTCTTTTAGTTATTTAGGATAGCTGATCTTATGCAATCTCTAAGTAGCGGTCAATAGATTTTCCCTTCCATAGAACAGATTTCTCTCATACACTATAAAAAGATTGACCCTTCTGCAAAACTATGCTATTATTATTCTTAATCATAGTAAACATATATATGCACTTGGTTATAGTGCAGACTTTATTACATCGAGAGGAAGTGAGAGAATGAGACCCGTCATCGGTATACTTGGAGCAAGAGCTGATCAGCTTGATCCCTTGTTTATAAAAAAAGATCGTGCTTATGAAAATGAAAGATATGTGAGAGCAGTCTGTAAAAACGGAGGCAACCCCCTTTTGATTCCTTACTGCAAAGGTTTTAAAGGAGCTTATGATCTCATAAAACAATGCGATGGTCTTATTTTCTCAGGGGGCAAAGATGTGGACCCTAGGCTTTACGGTGAAGAACCTCAGCCCCTCCTTGGACCGATAGACTACGATCTAGACCTGTTTTTATACGACCTTATGAGATATGGTATCGAAATGAACAAACCTATCCTTGCTATCTGCAAAGGAATGCAGATGATGAACGTCGCTTTAGGTGGAAATCTTTATCAAGACTTGTCTTTGAGAAACTGCGAAAGCCTCCTTCATCTTCAGACAGAAGATAAAAGCCTTCCCCATCACGAAGTGTTTTTAAAGGAACATACAAAATTATGGGAAATTCTCGATCGTACATCAAAGATCCATACCAACAGCCTTCATCATCAGTGTGTAAAAGATTTAGGAAAAGATCTTATTATCTCAAGTACCAGCGAAGATCAGCTGGTAGAATCTTTTGAAGATCGTGAAGGACTTCGCATGGGTATCCAATGGCATCCGGAAGAAATGCTTCTTTCCGATCCCCAAAGCCGCATGAACCAGATCTTCCAGTATTTTAATGAAAAAGCCATAGCTGCCTAGATAAAACTCTTTCTTTTCTTCTAAAATAATTATACGCTATTCCATCGGGTATAAAAGAATATAGGATGAGAATAAAAGAAAGGAAGTATTGATTATGACAAACAATAAGTATCAACAAAAAAGTTCACCGGATTCAACAGATGTCCTTTCACTATGGAAGGATCTGGAAGCGATTGCAAAAGAAGCAATCTTAACAGTAGATGGGGTTTTGGGAACAAAAGAGAATCCTGTAGAGTCTTTTGCCGATTCTATTCAAGGAAGTTTTGAAGAAGACAGCACCCCTGAAAGAGACACTCAAGGCGTTCATGCTTTTATCGATCAGAACAAGAATGAAACAACCATCGATGCAGATATTATATTAGAATACGGAAAATCTGGACAAAAAGTCTTTGAAGAATTGAAGAAAAAAGTAATCGACACGGTTCAAAACAAAAAAGGAATAAAGGTCGTTGAAGTAAATATTAATATATCCGACATCCTCTCTCAAGAAGAATATCAGAAGATCCAGAAGGAAAAAGAAGAAAGAGCTCAAAAAAGAGAAGAAACAGCCTCCTCTATAAAAGAGACCTTCACCCCGAAACAAGAGTTCGACCCAGAAGCTCCTTTAGCCGACGAAGGCGTTCATTATGAAGGCGCTGCAAATAAAAGAAAATATAAACACGGCAAAAAACATTCTAAAAAATAAGAAAAGACCTTCGCATCAAGCGGAGGCCTTTTTATTTGATATAAGAGTTGTAAAAATCCTAAAGAAGTGGAAAGAAAAAAAGAGTGCAAGAGTGAAGATAGGCGAGCGTCTAGCAACGCTTTTTTTCAACTGTAGAAAATAAGCGTTCTTCTTATTTTCCACCACAACTCCCCTCTTCACTCTCCCCACTCTCACACTCTTCTTTTTACAGTTTAAACCATCTTCGAAAACTTATGTACAAGTTCCTTGATTTCTTTAAAACTTGTGTTGATCATATAATCATAATTCAGGGGATCTCCCCATTTCTTTCCTGTATAAAAACCATAATATTTCGAACGTTCTTTATCAATTTCGTTTATTTTTTTCTTCATCTCTTTCGCTGAAAGTCCTTCTTCCGGACTTGCTTTTAATCGGCAGCGTTTGATTCGGCTTTCCATTCCCGCATAGATAAAGATTCGAATCGGATCCAGTTCTTCTAAAATATCGTCTCCGCAGCGCCCTACAATTACACAGTCTGATTTTTTTGCCATTTCTTGAATAATTTTCGTCTGCTGGCGGAAAATCTCTTGGCTTTGTTCAAAAATCGGATTCTCCATGGGATAAAAACTTCTTCCTATTGTAATCGGAAAGAAAGGAACAGGTCTTTTTTCAACGATTTCAGAAACAAAATCCTCCGACATTTTAGTCCGCTTCGACAGCTCTTCGATAATTTCTTTGTCATAGTAAGCAATCCCCAGCGTTTGCGCCAGCCTTCTGCCGAATTCCCTTCCGCCGCTTCCAAACTCCCGGCCTACAGTTATTACTTTCATGCTTCCCTCCAAAATTTTCCTTTTTAAAAAACAGGATATCCTTTTCAAAAATAAAGACTCCTCTTCCTCAAATTCTTAACTCTATCATAACATAAGAAGAGATCCTAAAAGGATCTCTTCTTTAAAATGATTTTTCGTTATTTTTGATAAAGGTACATCGGCTCATCGATTTTAAGTTCATTAAGAGTTTCCATGGTTGCTGAAATTTTATCGCCGCTTAAAGCTTTCATAACACTTTCGCCTTTTGCTCCCAGCATACTTTGCCAAAAAGAAGCCGCTTTTTTATATTCTTTATCGACAAAACGCACTTTATCTCCAAGACCTTGATCTTCGATCATTCGCTGTTCAAAGTCTTCATACTCGCCAACTCCGTCTACTAAACCATTTTCACTGGCTTGTTTCGCAGTATAAATTCTCCCGTCAGCTAAAGTCTTGATCTTTTCTTTGTCCATCTTGCGTCCTTCTGCAATCACATCGATAAACTGTCCGTAAGCTTCATCAGACATCTGCTGCATAATATTTCTCTGCTCTTCTGTCATCGGCTGGAATAAATTTCCCATTACCTTATTGTCTCCAGTATGAATATAATCGGCTTTTATACCAATATCTTCCATAAGCTTGCTGGCATCAAGACTCATTCCGCCAATTACTCCGATAGAACCTGTAATACCGTTTCGATTGATAAAAATCTTATCTGCCGGAGAAGCAATATAATACCCTCCGGAGGCTGCCATCTGTTCCATATAGGCATAAACAGGGCGATTTGTTTCCTTTTTATAGTCCATCAATCTCTGCCATGTTTCGTCGGACTCGTAGACAGTGCCGCCTGGAGAATTAATCACCAGCATAATTCCTTTATTGTCTTTATCGTACATTGCATTTCGAATCTGACCCGTTACCCACTCTTGATTGTACGTAGCACCGTCTTCTTCGATGGTACCTTCTATATAAATCTTGGCTACATTCTGTGTTCCGGATGAAAAAGGCTCTTCTCTGTAAAGAGAAGTTTCTCCTTTTGGTGTGAATGTTATTGCTAAAAGGGCAATAAGAATCACAGCTGCCAAGATCCCTAAAAATATAAAGAGCCCTTTTTTGTTTCGTTTTTTACGTTCCTCTTCTTGTTTTTTCGGTTCTTGAGGATTCTTGTACATAGATTCGCTCATAATAACTCCTTTACTCTTTTTCTATGGTTTCGTCCATATAGGGTTCTTCTACAATCGGTTCTTCTCTTACCCTCTGTTTTTCTAGACCAAATTCTTGAGGAGATAACAGGCCTCTATCTAAGGCTTGATCTCGTAAGAAGAAATAAGCCATCGCTTGAGCGGAAGCCATATAGGGCCCTACATAAAATGATGCCAAACCAAGAGTAACAATGATTAATATTCCCCATAAAATAAAGGATAAATCCAATATAAACAAGTCCATAATATAATCTTTTGTCATCGCGATGGAATATCTCATCGCATCCCGTACCCCGATATTCGGGCTATCTGCAATTACATTAAAAATCTGTCCGTAAGAATACCCTTTCCAAATCGCAATACCGATATAAACTGCAAAAGCCGCCAGCATCAATAGGAAAAAGACAAAAGTTCCTCCTGAACTTCCATCGCTTGCAAACATCGCTGCTCCGCCAAGCATCATTGCCGCTATAAAAATAGCCACTGGAATCAGCATCCAAATAAACATCCATAAACTCATCCACAACCAGGCTAAGATCCCTTTTCCTGCCAAACTGAAGTTTCCAAAGAAATCTCCTAAACTTATATTGGGATTTTTCTGTACAAGATCCAGATACCATTTAGAAGTTGCCATTGTATATGCCGCAATCAACACTGCGCTTAATAACGATAAAAGAATTCCCAACAGCGCTGTTCCTGCATCCGGTTGGACTTGGGATACATACATTGCCGTATTCATGTTTTCAAAATCTATACTTCCCATTTGCGTGTTGAAGTTAACTATAGAAGGGATCCCGCTTATAAGCGCCCCGATTAAAATAATGACAATTGCTTTTCCCCAATGTCCTGACAAAGATGCTCTTCCTTCTTTTTTCAGCTCTCTACGTGGAAAAAATCTTTTTGTTTCCATAACCATCCTCCTTTATAAACCTTTTTCATAAATTCATACCCTGTATTTTTCTTGCCTTTACATATTATATATAATAGCTCTATTGATTGAAAAGAAAAACACCAACTCTACTGTATTACAATACTAGTATACTTATATTCTTCTATCTTGTCAACTCCATCGATGAAAGGAAAACCCTCCAGATGGAGAGTTTTTACTTCTGCTCTTCGATAAACTGCAGTACTTTTTCTTCGATTTCATCCCGAATTTCTCTTATTCTCCCAAGACGTTCTTCTTCAGTACCCGCCTTCCTATCCGGAGCTTCTATAGGCCAATGTTCTCTGTGAGGTGTTCCGGGATATATAGGACAATCCTCTTCTTCATTCCGATCGCATAAAGAAATCACATACCCGAAATAAGCGCTGTCTCGGATATAATCCTTTAAAGGTTTTTTGCTGATATTTGATACATCCAACCCTTTTTCTTCCATCGCCTTCTGTACTAAAGGATCAATGTCTCTTTCTTCCAAGCCTGCACTATAGACATCAAACTTTCCTTCACCGTATTTCTTCAAAAAAGCTTCTGCCATAGGGCTTCTTCCTTCATGATATCTGCAAATAAATAATACTTTTTTCATCCTTCTCACCTCTGAACAAGTAATTTTATCTTCCTTGCGAAAGTAATTTATTTCTGCTTTTCAATCTCGTCGCTGTAAGGTTTGTTGTTTTCAGTAATCCAGTGGCAATAAGACTTGAATTTTTGAAAACTCTCTTCAGAAAACACATGCTCCATTTTACAAGCATCTTCTTCTGCAGTAGCCGGATCCACACCGATATAAATCAGAAAGTCTTTTATCTTCGAATGTCTTTCCAGCACTCCTTTCGCTTGGGAGTTTCCCTTTTCTGTAAGCAGAATATTTCCATCTTCTTCTACTAAGATCAAACCCTGTTCTCTTAAATTTTTCATAGCATTGCTGACAGAGGGCTTGCTGATATCCCAATAAGCTGCTATATCGACAGCTCGAACCATATTGTTCTTCTTTGAAAGAACTAATATCGTTTCTAAATAATTTTCTACTGAATCTTTTATAAAATGCATTCTATTCTCCTTCTAAAATACCTTCATTATAGTATATATCATACCCTATTTTTAAGAAATAAAAAAAGACCGTCTGGTCTTTTTTCGCGAACATAACTACTGAGAAAGTTTTGTTAAAGAATGGCTCTAGAAATAAGTAAAGGAGTATGCTTCAGCTCAAATATTATGCTTTCTCGGGGGATGAGAAAGTATAAACTATGTGTAGAATATAAATTCTAGAGAGATTCTGCTTAAACCGGGGGGAGCAGCAGAATCTCTTCCATTCTTTAACAGTTTTATGGAGGTTAGTATCTGCTAAAATTTGGTTAGCACTTACTAACTAAATATAGTATAATCCAGTATTTTTGATTTGTCAATGATAATTGTTATCATTTTCCAAAAAAATCTACAAAAATTTTAAGAAAATTCAAACAATCCCCCCTTTCATTTATCTATAGGGCCATTTGTGGTAAAATATATCTATTATTTCAAAAGAACTTTTTCCTATAGAATACACAAAAGAGGTATAAAATGTTTAATAAATCGAGAAAATTAGATAACGTTTGCTATGATATACGAGGCCCGGTAATGGACGAAGCTCTTCGCATGGAAGAAGAGGGCATAAAAATATTGAAACTGAATATCGGAAACCCTGCCCCCTTCAATCTTATGGCACCCGATGAAATCATCGAAGACATGCGGTATAACCTCAGGGATTCTGAAGGCTATTCCGATTCCAAAGGACTTTTTTCTGCACGAAAAGCTATTATGCAGTATTGCCAGCTTAAAAACTTCCCCAACCCCTCTATAGACTATATTTATACAGGAAACGGGGTCAGCGAGCTGATCACCATGTCTATGCAGGCTTTGCTGGATACAGGAGATGAAGTCCTTGTCCCTGCTCCAGACTATCCTCTATGGACAGCTTCCGTATCTCTATCAGGCGGAACACCTATCCACTATCTTTGCGACGAAAAAGCAGACTGGAATCCAGACTTGGATGATATTCGAAAGAAGATTTCCCCTCGTACAAAGGCCATCGTTATAATCAATCCAAATAACCCGACAGGTGCCCTCTATTCAGACGAAGTACTAAAAGAAATCGTAGAAATTGCCAGACAAAATAAACTGATGATTTTTGCAGACGAAATTTACGACCGTTTGATTTATGACGGACAAAAACATACAGCAGTTGCTTCTTTAGCTCCAGATGTTTTCGTGGTTAGCTTCAACGGACTTTCTAAATCCCATAAAGTAGCAGGATACCGTATCGGATGGATGGTTTTAACCGGAGACCTGTCCTTAGGCAAAGGCTATATCGAAGGACTAAATCTTTTATCCTCTATGAGACTCTGCTCCAATGTCCCTGCTCAATCCATCGTACAGACGGCTTTAGGCGGCATACAGCGGGGAAACGAACTTTTAAAACCGGGCGGAAGATTATATGATCAAAACGAATACATTACAGAAGCCCTAAACGCCATCCCGGGAGTCACAGCTGTAAAACCAAAAGCAGCCTTCTATATCTTCCCGAAACTCGATATCAAGAAATTTAATATCACAGACGATATGAAATTTTCATTAGATTTTCTGCGTTCCAAAAAAATCCTTGTCACCCAAGGAACCGGCTTCAACTGGCCAGATCCGGACCACTTCCGAATCGTCTTCTTGCCAAATATCGAAGACCTGGAATACGCAGTCGAACAATTAACAAGCTTCTTAGAACACTATAAACAGAAATAGGACTTAAAAAAAGAGTGAAGAGTATAAGAGTGACAGAGTGAAGATATGGAAGAAAAACAAAAAATTCATTTATTTTTCTGCTTAAGATAGAAAGGGATTATGACTAAGCCTAATTCAAATATACTATCTAATAAAATATTGAATTAAAATAACTTTGTGTATCGGTCTGCCTGATGAAGGCAAGATCGGTACATTTTTTATTCTCAAAAGAAACGAGCTCCATGGTTCTTCATCATCTTACCTCTTAAAGTCCTAATCCAAATCAGGCACTTAAATTTGACAACAGATTAGCAGGTCGTTCTTAGCCAAATAAAAAACAGAGCCTCATTCACCTGCTCCGTTCTTTCTTTCTAGTCTATTTATTATTAAAACTACAGATCCTTCAGCAAATCAAAACCTGCTTTCTATCTTATCCTAGAAACAATCTCCATGTTTCTTCATCATCTCCACTCTTCCACGCTAAGACTCTTTCACTCTTTTTAGGCTCTTAACCTTCTTTCCTGACGATCTCCAAAACTCTCCTCACAAGCCCTGTCCAGGAATGGGATTCGATTTCTTTTCTTATCGTATCGCTTTGCTTTTCATCTTTCCATCTTCTTTGGCGGATCATGCTTTCTTTTAACCTGAGAATAAAATCTTCCTTTGATTCTTCCGCTATCTGGTCTACACCTGAAAGTTTCGGCATCTCTAAAAAATCTATCCAGCCGCAATTCACAATCCATTCTCCTACAAGGTCTCTCAAATTCTCATTATCCGTCATAATAACGGAAATACCGCAGGCCAATGCTTCAATCGGAGAAAGAGGCATTCCTTCAAAATAAGAAGGAAGGATAAACACATCATGCTCTCTTAACAGTTCTCCCAGTTCCTGCTGGGTAACAAGGGGATATAAATGAATATCCTTGGACTGTTTTATCTTCTCTAAAATCATCTCTGCATTATCTCCCATAGGCTCGCCTATAAGCGTAAGTTCCGCATCCTCTAGTTCTTTCTGCAGTAAAAGAAATGCATCGATAAGCTCCGGTGTGCCTTTGGCATCGGAAAGTTTTCCAGCATAAATATATCTTGTCTTCTCATTCGCCTTTCTTTCCCTCGGAAAAAATACAGCAGGATCATAAGCTCCGCCTAAAGGATACAGTTTTTCTTCTGAAATATGAAAATCATGGATTAAGGGTTCATGTTCCGATTTCCCTGAGGTAAATACCCCTTGTACATTTTGAAGATCTATCACTTCCTTTGCAAAATGAGGATTCAGCTGCATTTGACGAAGATCTGTATTATGACAGAACGCAAAAACAGGACCTTCAAACTCCTTCGCCACAAGAGAAGAAAGGATCCAGGTATGATGAGTTAATACTACGTCCGGTTTTAATTCCTCCACAGCCCTTTGGAACTCTTTGTGAAAAGCCTTCTTCCAATAATGAAACTGATTTAAAGTCAGATCCCCGTAACGGGTACTTTTATAAGGCATAATATCGCTCATTCCCACAATCGGAAAGTTCAGCTCCTCTTCAAAACGAACCTTATAAACATCCTCGATCACATCCCATTCAAAACCAGGATAAGACCCGAAAAGAGCCGCCTGCTCCACAGCTTCCTTCTTCATCTCCCCGATCACCTTCGTAAAATAAACCCCGCTCCCCGTCAAAGCAGGCAGCTGAGCAATCACATGCAAAATTCTCATATCCCTCTCCATCTATAAATTCTTCATTTAATAACTATGTATATAGTAACATAAAGAAAAGAAGATTTTAAAAAAGATAAAGTTCGCTAGTTTTCTTTTATCTATCATCAAACTTTTATAATGTGCTCCCCTGATACCTAGTAGTTGCTTAACGGATACTTACAGGTTACTTGCTATATACTTATCGGCTACTTAATAAGAATTTCATATTTCACATCCCCTGCTTCCTAGCCCCTATAACCTATTTCCTATCTTTTCCCTACTACCTATGCTCTATAACCTATTCCCTATCTCTTCTCTCTTTCCTCTAGGCCGCAAAGCGGTCCTGCCTGGGTCTTGTCTGGGATCCCGCCTATCTTTTCCCTTTTTATATTTTTATGCACAAAAAAACCCTGCACGATAAATCGTACAAGGTTCTTTTGTTGAGCGACTACCTACTCTCCCAATCCGTTTCCGGATAAGTACCATCGGCGCAAGAAGGCTTAACTTCTGTGTTCGAGATGGGAACAGGTGGATCCCTTCCGCCATC
>NZ_JBQKLI010000019.1:0-37789 GCF_052116305.1 Gallicola sp. Sow4_E12
ACCGAATTTATTGTGTTTGTACAAATGTACATCTGCTCAAAGTTTCTATGTTATTCTCTTGTTCAGGTTCCGCCGCTCTTTCAAGCGACAACTTCTTAAGTATATCAGGATGTTTTATCCTTGTCAACACTTTTTTTGAAGTTTTTTTGAGTTTTTTTATTTTTAACTTTTAATCTTTTCAAATTAAAAGGCACTCACTCTTGAGTGCCTAACTATAATACCAAGCCAGATTTAATTTGTCAAGGATTTATTTCATTTTTTCGTAAAAAGTTTTATAAGCTCTGTAAGTCATGTATACATCCGCCTTGCTGGTAAGTTCCATAGGGGCATGCATGGAGTGCATTGCCACTCCCATATCCACTACTTCTGCACCATGTTCCGCTAATATATAAGCGATGGTTCCTCCGCCGCCTTGATCAACTTTGCCTAATTCTCCTGTCTGCCAGATAATGTCTTCTTTCTGGAATATTTGTCTTATCTTGTTTAAATATTCTCCATTGGCATCATTGCTTCCGCCTTTGCCGCCTTTGCCCGTATACTTCGTAAGTGTTACCCCATGGGCAAGCTTTGCTGCGTTGTTTTTTTCAAGCACTTCTGGAAAAGTAGGATCAAAAGCTACTGTTACATCCGCTGATAAAACATTTGAGGCAGCTAATGTTCTTCTTAGATAGAGATCATTGTAGTCGTTGGATAAAGCTAGAAGCTCTGCAACTAGATTTTCAAAGAATTTGGCATTCATTGAAGTATTTCCCACAGATCCGATTTCTTCTTTATCTACAAAAAGAGCAGCAGCCGTTTTTTCTGGTTTTTCGATTTCAAGTATTGCTTGCAGAGAAGTATAAGCACAGACTCTATCATCTTGGCCATAAGCTGCGATCAGCCCTCGGTCAAATCCCACATCTCTTGCCCTGTCTGCTGGCACTACTTCCAGCTCTGATATTCTAAAATCTTCTTCTTCGATATCGTACTTTTCTTTTAATAATCGAAGAACATTCTCCTTTACCCCTTCATTCTCGTCAGAAGATTCCGCTATATGACCAGCTATAACATTTAACTGTTCCGCTTCAATTCCATCCGCTAGCGATTTCTTCATCTGGTCTTTTCCGAGGTGGATCAAAAGATCATTGATAAAAAAGACAGGATCCTCTTTATCGTTTCCTATACTGATTTCGATTTTTTCTCCTTCACTATTAAACATCGTTCCGTATAATGCAAGAGGAATGGTTGTCCACTGATATTTTTTAATTCCTCCGTAATAGTGAGTTTTAAATAAAGCAAGATTTCCGTCTTCATACAATGGTTCCGGTTTTAAATCCAATCGGGGTGAGTCGATGTGGGAACCTATGATGTTCATTCCCTCCCGCAGATCGTTTCCCAGCACCATTAAAACGACGGCTTTATTTTTATAGTTATAATATATCTTTTGATTTTTAAAACTGCCTTTAGAAATTTCTTCAACATTAATAAAGCCTTTCTTTTCTGCTTGATTAATAATTTCTTTTACAGCCAGCCTTTCCGTTTTTCCTTTGTTCAGAAACTCTTTATATCCTTCTGAGAATTCCATTAGTTTTTTTATTTCTGTTTCATCTAATGATGACCAGATGTTTTTATCATACTCTTTCAAATAATTCTCCTTTCCTCTATCTCTTTACTTTCTTTTTGAAATGATCCATCCATCGGATAACAGAATCAATCTTTAAAAGATAAATCCCGAATATATAGATAACTAAACCGACAAGGATGGCTCCAGACATTGCTATTAAAACCTGCAGATTCGAGTTGCCAATATAAGATACAATTGTTTCATAAATATAATGAACTGCTACGCCCATAACCGCTGCTATTATAAATAATTTGCAAAAATTAATAATAGAAGTCTTATAATGTATATCCGGAATTTTCTTCTTAAAATGATACATAAAAAGCACAGCAGATAAAATTCCGGCAAGTCCCTGTGCTAAAGCCAGTCCTCGGAAACTAAGAGGTATGATTAAAAGAAGGGCTAACAGCACGTTGGAAACCGTATTGAACACTACGTTTATAAAAGGTATCACCGAATCTTGAAAACTGATAAATAATCGGTTGTAGAAAACCTTCAGTCCATTTCCCAGCATACCGATAGCATAACCAATAAGAGCTGCTTTCGTCATTTCAGTATCAAGAGCTGTAAATTTTCCTCTTTCGTACACAACTTGAACGATAGGAGTGGCAAGAGCTATCACCCCAATCGATGCAGGAATAAGGATCAATGCAATGAAATCCATACCGTCTCTTACCATTTTTTTGATAGAAGTATAATCTTTTTTATTAAAGGCTTCTGATAAAAGCGGAAATAAAACCGTCGAAATCGTCATCACGAATAAATTCATAAATGCGCTGAATAATCTGTAGGCGTTATCCAGTACCGACACCATACCCGTATCTATATTTGTAGCCAGTGCGTTCGTTACAAATACATCTATCTGGGCTACTCCTTGCAAAAGCATTAAAGGCATGAACATGCTCATCGCATCTTTCATATAGTCCGACTGCAAATCAAGATGGGGCTTATAAGCAACATCCTGTTTTCGCATAAAGGGAATCATAAAGATCATCTGTGCAACTGCACCTAAACTCGTTATAATCCCCAATCCATATATTGAAGCCTCTTTCCCCATAATCAAAAGGTAGATGTAAAACACAATATTGTTAATAATACCTACTGCTGCATAGGGAGCAAAAATAAAATTCGACTGCTGATAAGCTCCTAAGCAGATAGAAACTCCTAAAAATATAATGGAAGGAGAAATAATCCTTACCAGATCTACAGTGATATTTTTTATTTCTTCGCTGAAACCCGGCGAAACAAGATCGACCAAAAGTCTAGCACCTATAACACTTATAATACTCAAGACTATATTTAAAACAAGAACAAGAGTAGAAGCATTGTTGAAAAAACGATTCTTTCCTTCAAGACCTTCCTTCGTCTTCGCTTTGTCCATTATAGGGATGATTACCATGACGATTGAGGCATTTAGGAGAACGGTGCTTAAAAAAGCTATTTTATAGGCTGAATTGTAGGCATCTGTTAAAGCGCTCTGCCCAAAGCTATAGGCGATTAAGGATTGTCTTACAGTACCCATTATTTTAGAGATTATTCCTATTATCGCTACAACAAAAGAAGCCCTTACAACATTATTCTTCATACTTCTCTCCATCAACATTTTTATTCATTTAAAACAATATCCATTAAGTCAATTTCTTCGATTTCGCAGCTTTCGATGGGTACTATCCTTTTTCCAACTTCGTAAAAACTTTCCGCTTCATCGCTGCAGTAGTATTTTACCGAACCTTTTTCCTTTCGTTCCGCAACGTATCCCTTTTCTGAGACAACTTTCTTTACTTCTTGTGCCGTCTCATAAGCAGGATTTATTAAAGCAATACGATCGCCGAGGACTTCTTTTATAACCTCTTCCATCACAGGATAATGAGTACAGCCCAAAATGATAGATTCCACGGAGGTATCGACAAATTCCTGCAGATAATAGCGGATAATCCCCTTTGTCAGATCTTCTTTTGCCATTCCTTCTTCGACAACCGGCACAAATAAAGGACAGGCTTTTGAATGAATTATTAAATTTGGATTTAATTCCAATAGCGCCTTATTGTAGGCTTGTGATTTCACTGTGCCTTTCGTTCCTATAACCCCTACTCTGTTTCCAGAAAGATTTCCGACACAAGAGGCTGCACCTGCTTTAATCACACCGATTACCGGTATATCCAGCTCCTGCCTTAAATAATCCAGCGCAAAGGCAGTAGCAGTATTACATGCGATAACGAGTATTTTTATTCCCTTGTCTTTTAAAAAATGAGCAGCTTCCATCGAATACTGCATTACGACATCCTTCGACTTTCCTCCATAAGGCACTCTGGCTGTATCGCCGAAATAAATAAAATTTTCATGGGGAAGGGCTTTTTTTAACTCCAACAGCACTGTAAGTCCTCCTACACCGGAATCAAATATTCCAATACTGCGATTGTCCATAGTTCCTCCTTATATCGTTTTAGCTTTAAAGACGATTGGATAATCCTCTTTTAATTCCTCATAAATCCCATTTCGTTTTTCAAGGGTGTTTGTAATCGCAAAGACCGTTGCACCAGAACCAGACATTAAAACCACATCCGCTCCTAAAGATAACAGTCTATTTTTAATATCATGTATCTTCGGATATTTTTCAAATACTACCTTTTCCATTGTATTATAGGCGGATTCACGCAGGGCATTGAGGTCTTGATTTTCTATAGCAGAAACCACTTTTCCTATTTTACTTTTTTCAGAAGTTTCTATGTCTTCGTAGACTTCCTTTGAACTGATTTCTCTGCCATTATTTACTATAAGAACCCCCTCTGTCTTCAAGGGAGATATTTCTTCAAATATATTTCCTACACCGGTTGCTCTTGCGGTTTTTTCCATAAAAAAATAAGGTACATCAGCGCCGATCCCAATTCCGATTTCCATCATCTCTTCTTTGCTCAAGTTTAATCCAAGGATTTCATTGAGACCTTTTATAACCGCCGCAGCATTTGAGCTTCCTCCGGCAAGCCCCGCAGCAACAGGTATGTTCTTTTGAATATGAACTTTTATTCCCTGCTGAATCCCCGTATATTTTTTAAGAGCTTCCCATGCTTTATGTACTAAATTCGTATGATCTAGGGGAATATTTTGATTGTTGCATTCAATGATGCATTCATTTTGATCTATACATTCTATTTCTATGACATCCTTCAAATCAATTAACTGCATGATGGTATCTATATTATGATATCCATCTTCCCTTTCTTCTAAAACATCCAGGGATAAATTAATTTTTGCAAAGGAATCTAATTGTATTGTATTCATGTATTCCTCCAAATTTGGAATTAATAATAATGCCTAAATTATATCATACTCTAGTGCAAATAAAAAAACGACGTTTCCGTCGTTTTTAGCAAAGCTGTAATTCCACTGTAGATGTTAATAAGTCCGAATAAGTATAAGAAACTGTTCTTTCCTTATCGTAGTCGTTATATACCCTTACAGTAAACACGCTAGGAAACACATTATCAATAACACCCTTATTCGTGATAATTTTGTTTCTTCCCTTATCCGCTTTTACGATAACATCTTTTCCAATATTATCCCTGATCTGTAACTTGATAGATTCCAAACTCTTGACAGCTTTCAAATGATCGCCCTCCTTATGGGTCCCATAACTGTATATCTATTGTAACACAGAGTTCGAAAAAAATCAATTCAATATTATACTTGCAATAGATTCCTTTGTCAAGATTAACATCCAAATTCTTCATTCTCGTTTTCAGGGTAGCCTTTTATATCAAATCCGCGTCTTAAACCTGCCGGAATATAATCTACACTGAATCGTTTAAAAGTTTCGTAAATCGCATTGCTGATAACAAAAGTATAACCTTCCATTTCAAATTTTGAATCGCCGTCTCTTTCTTCATCTATAACTATAGAGAATCGAACGCCGCTTCAGGAAAAATTTACAACCTTTAATCGAAAGAGAGTATTTCCTTTATCTAATCTTATAAGCTCGTCTCTTGCAGCTTGTGTTAAATTCATTTTCATTTTTTTCACTCCTTCATTAATACTATTTAGTAATATATACCCATAAATTGCAAAAAATTGCATCTCGAGCGTATTATTTGTTTTTTTTAAATAATCTCGATTTAAACTTGATTATTTTAATAGATAAAGGTAAAATTAAAGTAGATCAAAATGAAGGAGGTATTATTGTGAAAATAACAAAAGACATGTTAATCGGTGATATTATCAGAACATATCCTGAATCTATAAATATTTTAATGCAAAACGGTTTGGGTTGTGTAGGATGTCCCGCAAGTCAAATGGAGAGTTTAGAAGAAGCTGCAATGGTTCACGGCCTTGATGTAAATAATCTACTAGAACAATTGAATCAATAAAAATACAAGACGCCTTGCGGCGTCTTTTTTATTTCTTTATTTTCTTCTCTTCTATATTATTTAAATCGTATGGAGTTTCTTGATATACACAATAATTCAGCCAATTCGAAAATAAGAGATTGCTGTGGGCCATCCAACGGATATTAATTCCTTCCTTGGGATTATCATTTTTATAATAATTTTTAGGCGGTTCGATGTCCAACCCCTTTTCTAGATCCCTCTTGTATTCCCTATCCAATGTTTTTGCAGAGTATTCCCCGTGTCCTGAAACAAAAATAAAACGGTTGTCTTTTGTTGCAGCAAGGTGCACTCCAACTTCTGGAGAACAGGCTAAAATTTCGATCTCATCTATTTTCTCAATTTCTTCGGTTGTAACATAAGTGTATCTAGAGTGAGGGGCATAAAAATGATCGTCAAAACCTCTTGTAAGGCTCGTCAGTTTTTTTAATGTCATGCTGAAGACTCCGAAGAGCTTTTCTTTATAGAAATCCTTTTTCAATCCATAGTAATGATACATCGCCGCTTGAGCTGCCCAGCAGATAAACATGGTAGAATATACATTGGTTCTTGCAAACTCCATTATCGAAACCAGTTCATCCCAATAGTTTACGTCTTCGTACTCTAACAGTTCCACAGGTGCTCCTGTAATAATAAGGGCATCATATTTTTTATCCTTCACATCGTCAATAGTGATATAAAACCGGTCCAGATGAGCTTTGCTGGTATTTTTACTGTTATGAGATTTCGTACGGATAAGGTCGATATTAACCTGCAGCGCTGTATTGGAGATCATTCTCAGCAGATGTGTTTCTGTTTCTATTTTTTTCGGCATCAGATTAAGTATCGCCACTTCCAGCGGACGAATATCTTGGGTTTTTGCTCTTTCCGCATCCATTAAGAATACATTTTCTTTTAAAAGCTTTTCATAAGCCGGCAGATCTTTAGGGATAATTAAAGGCATCTTCTCATCCTCGCTTTCTTCCTTCTACTCTATATCGTCCTTCCTCTTTCTAAAAGCAGAGCTATATTCATAAAGTCGTCCATAGACAAGTTTTCTGCTCTTGATTTTTCGGAGATTGACAACTCTTCCAACACTTCTCTTAAATTCTTTTTATCGACTTGTACAAATCCTTTTGTCAAAGAATTTAAAATTGTTTTTCTTCTTTTCACGAAGCCAGATCGTATCAAACCAAAAAGAAACTCTTCATCCCCTGGATAATTTAGATTTCTTGTGGTTAAACGAATGACTGCACTATCTACATCCGGTTTCGGCATAAAAACCTGATTCGGTACTTTTGCAATGATTTTGGCTTCTGAAAAATATCGGATAAACAAAGATAGACTTCCATAATTTGAATCCTTCTCTGTAGCCACCATTCTTTCAGCTACTTCTTTTTGAACCATTACAGTAATAGATTCAACTCGATCCGCTCTTTTTAATATCGATTCGATAATCGGAGTCGTAATATAGTATGGAAGATTCGCTACAATTTTGATTCTTTTGCCTTCAGTATGTTCTTCCATAAAACTATCCCAATCAAATTTTAAAATATCTTCGTTTATAAATCGAATATTATCAAAATCTTTTAACGTTTCTTTTAAAATCGGTATCAGCCTGGAATCTTTTTCAACACAAAATACTTTTTTCGCTCTCATCGCAAGTTCTTCAGTCAGTGTACCAATGCCTGGACCTACTTCTAATATAATATCTTCTTTTGAAACTTCGGCTCCTTCGGCGATATTTCGAACTACATTACCATCGATTAAAAAATTCTGTCCTAATGCCTTTGAAAAAGTAAATCCGTATTGTTCTAATATTTCACGAATATACTGAGGCTGATATAATCGTTTATCTTTCATCCAGTTCTTCAACCGCCTTTGCTAATTCTTCTCGGGTAATATTGTAGGTATTGAGTTTTTTTAGAAACTGCTTTCCGTTTCCATATCCTATATGAAATTTTTTTCCTAAAGCAATTCTTCGTTCCTTGGATCCTTGTCCCACCAGTCCCAGCTGTACAAGATCAGAACTTGTAAAGGTCTCATTTCTCTGTATTTCTTGGGGCTTTGCGGACATCACTGCTTCAACGATCGCGGAAGAAGAGGCGTTTTCTACACCAATATCGCCTTTTTTTATTGCATTTTCCTGATCTAGAAAGGCATTTTTCGCTCCAGGCACCGCTTTATTAATCTGTTTGCGTATCTTTTCTCCCGCATAATCCGGATCGGTAAAGATGATGATCCCTCTCTCTTCTTGAGCTTTTTTAAGTTCTTCTAGAAAACCCTTGTTATAATACAGTCCTCCTGATGCGATGGTATCACAGTCTAACGCCCTCTTAACTGCGACTTCATCATCTCTTCCTTCTACTACTATTATTTCTTTAATCAAGTTCTACTCCTTGAAGTCCGAATAGTTCTTCTGTATTTCTTCTTGTAGCATCTGATAATTCTACTAAACTGATCCCTCTTAGTTCGCAGATTTTATCTGCAACATGCTTTACATACTTCGGTTCGTTTCTTTTGCCTCGATTCGGCTCTGGTGTAAGATAAGGAGAATCTGTTTCGATAAGCAGTCTTTCCAGCGGAATTTTCTTAGCTACATCCTTCGCAGCTTTCGCATTTTTGAAAGTAACTACTCCGGCTAAGGAAATATAATAACCTAAATTCATAAATAATTCCGCCATCTCCACTGAACCGGAATAACAGTGCATGATTCCACGGACTTTCCCTTCATATTCCTTTAAGATATTATAAGTATCCTCGGTAGCATCTCTCATGTGTATTAAAACCGGCAGGCTCATCTCCGAAGCGAGCTTCATCTGCTCTCTAAAGAGTTTAATCTGCTCTTCTTTATTATCTTTTCCATAATAATAATCCAGCCCAATCTCGCCTATGGCCACCACTTTAGGATCTTCTGACCACTTCCGAAGGATTTCCAAATCTTCTTCTTGATAATGGGAAGCATCTTGAGGATGAATACCCACTCCTGCGAAAATATTAGGATAACGGTCCGCTAACTCCATCGCTTTTCTGCTTGATTTCATATCTGCACCGGGATTGATCACTAAAGAGATACCGTTTGATTTTAAAGACTTGATGATGTCTTCCCGATCTTGATCAAATCGATCATCATCTAAATGCGCATGACTGTCGTATAAATATTTCATTAGGAAACCTCAGCTCCATCTTCTATATCTTCCAGTACGGAAAGCATAGTTAATTTCTCTCCCTTATCCGCCGCAAGAAGCATACCGTTTGATTCGACTCCTCTTAATTTTACGGGTTTTAGATTCATACAGACAATCACTTTTTTTCCAACCAATTCTTCCGGCTCGTACCATTTTTTTATTCCTGAAACAATTTGTCTTGTCTCTTCTCCGACTTTCACTTGGAATACAAGGAGTTTATCTGCATCTGGATGTCTTTCTGCCTTTTCGATTAATCCGACTTGAAGTTTTACTTTGTCAAAATCATCTATTGTAATAAATTCTTCTTTTGTTTCTTCTATAATTTCGTCCTTATTGTTTTCAGCCATTTTTTCCTTCTTTCTTTTTTCTATCAGTTTTTTATTTTCAGCCTGCAGCCTCTCAACTTCCTTTTTCACATCCAGTCTAGGGAACAAATTCTCTGTCTTATGCACTTTCGTTCCAGGAGCAGTCTTTCCAAAGTCCCCTGCATCTTCCCAGAATAAATCATTAAAATTCATTTGTATTGAGATACGTTCTACTGTATGAGAAAGGAACGGTTTAAGAAGAGTAGAGATGATACGTAAAGAATCCGCCAAATTATACATAACCGTATCTAATCGTTCTTCATCTTCTTCTTTCGCTAATATCCATGGAGTAGTTTCATCGATATACTTATTTGTTCTTCGTATAACTTTCCAGATCTCCTCTAATGCTTGGCTGAAGTTCAAACTCTCCATATAATCTTCTACTATAGTAAGAGCCTCTGTGGCTGTTTGAATCAGTTCATTATCTACATCCTCTTTTTTGTCTGCAGCAGGAATGATTCCGGCATTATATTTTTCAATCATGGCAATTGTTCTGGAAACTAAATTCCCCAAGTCATTGCAAAGGTCAGAATTCATTCTTTGTATAAATTTCTCCGTAACGAAATTACCATCTTGACCAAAGGTAAATTCTCGCAGTACAAAATATTTTAATGCGTCGATTCCGTATAAATCTATGATCGGCTCTGGATAAACCACATTGCCTTTCGATTTGCTCATTTTATCCGCATCAAACAAGATCCATCCATGTCCAAACACCCGCTCAGGAAGAGGAAGATCTAAGGCCATAAGAAGTGCAGGCCAAATTATTGTATGAAATCTTACTATTTCTTTACCTACCAAATGAACATTCGCAGGCCAGTATCGGTTAAATTCTTTCTCGACTCTACCATATCCTATTCCTGTTAAATAACAGCTAAGGGCATCAATCCACACATAGATAACATGCTTTTCATCGAAAGGTACAGGTACACCCCAGTCAAAGCCTGTACGAGATACAGATAAATCTTCTAATCCATCTTTTAAGAAATTATTGATCATCTCATTTTTTCTAGATTCTGGTTGGATAAACTCTGGATGATCTTCATATAATTTCAGAAGACGGTCTCTATAAGCCGAGAGCTTGAAAAAATAGGACTCTTCTTCGTGATAGTGGACTTCTCTGCCGCAGTCCGGACATTTACCCTCTACAAGCTGGGCATCTGTCCAGTAGGATTCGCAAGGTGTGCAATAATGACCTTTGTATACAGATTTATAGATTTCGCCTTTATCGTATAATTTTTGAAAGATATCCTGAACGTTTTTTTCGTGTTGAGGATCTGTACTTCTCACAAAGGCATCATAATTGATCTCTAACTTCTTCCATAGCTCTTTTGCACTGGCTACGATCGGATCGATATAATCTAATGGTGTCTTTCCTGCTTCTTCCGACTTTTGAAAAAGTTTCTGTCCGTGTTCATCGGTTCCTGTTGTAAAGAACACATCATAGCCTTGAATCTCTTTGTATTTTTTTAATGTGTCCGCAATAATCGTTGTGTAGGTATGGCCCAAGTGCAGATTATCGCTAGGATAATAAATAGGTGTTGTTATATAATAGGGTTTTTTTTCAGTCATAATATCTCCTTTTTTGCATAAAAAAAGCCTCCTATCTCCTAAGAGACGAAGGTTATCCGTGGTACCACTCTTTTTCAATCTGATAAATCAGATCCTCATTCATATCGAACTCCCGGGTCATCTTCAGTTTCTTCCTCCATTGCTTTTCACCAACCAGCAACTCTCTGCATTCAGATAAAACCTACTCATCCGTTCATTGTTCCTTATTTAAATATTATTTTTACTATATCATAATAAAGTATTTTAGTCAATATAAAAGAGGACTCCTTAGGAATCCTCTTTCTCTTAAATTATTTTAAAGTAACTGTAGCGCCTACTTCTTCTAATTTAGCTTTTAATTCTTCAGCTGCTTCTTTAGCAACGCCTTCTTTGATTACTTTTGGTGTTTCATCAACGATAGCTTTTGCATCTTTAAGTCCAAGACCAGTTGCTTCTTTAACTACTTTGATAACTTTGATTTTTTCTGCTCCAACTTCAGTTAATTCTACGTCGAATTCAGATTTTTCTTCAGCTGCAGGAGCTGCTCCGCCTGCTGCTGGTGCTCCAGCTGCTGCAACCGCTACAGGAGCTGCTGCAGATACTCCAAACTCTTCTTCTAATTCGCTTACTAATTCAGATAATTCTAATACTGTTAATTCTTTTACTTGCTCTACTAATTGAGTTACTTTTTCGCTTGCCATGTTATATATTCCTCCTAGAATGTTTTATAATTTTTATGCGACTATGCTACTTCTTCTTGTTCTTTTTTCTCTTTTACTGCATTTAATGCGTAAACTGCTTGACGGATTGTACCTTGAAGTACATTTGCAAATCCAGAAATTGGTGCATTTAATGTACCAAGTACTTGAGCAATAAGAACCTCTTTTGATGGTAATGATGCTAAAGCTTTTACTTCCTCAACGCCAATCACTTTTCCATCAACGATACCTGCTTTAATCACTAGATTCTCATGATCTTTTGCAAAATCATTTGAAACCTTAGCACCAGCTACAGCATCTTCTGTACTGAATGCTACGGCATTCGGTCCTGTTAAGTATTCATTGAATTCTTCAATGCCCAACTCTTTAAATGCAAGCTTCATCATAGTGTTCTTATACACTTTATAATTTACATTTGCATTTCTGTAGTTTGATCTTAATTCAGTGATCTCAGCTACATCAAGTCCGCGGTACTCCACTAATACTACTGATTGTGAATTTTCATACGCTTCTTTGATTTCGTTGATAATGTCTTGTTTTTGTTTCAAAACATATTCTTTCATTCTATTCTTTCACCTCCATAAAGGCTACACAAAAAAATCTTTCTGCACAAAGGCAGAAAGATAGTATATTTTATCTAACTTCCACCTCTGTAGGATTTTTATAATCTTTCGATCCCTACTGTCTACGGTAGCCTATTTAATTGACTTTATAAGTATATCAAATCAAGAAGTATTGTCAAGCTTTTTATTTGAGATTTTATTCTTAATTCTTTAACCTATGATTTTTATAGGCTCCCGAAAATAGTCAAACAAAAAGTCTCAAGAAAATCTTGAGACTTTTTAATTTTATTATTTTACCGCGAACTGAGTTCCGTTCATTTTAACACCAGGACCCATTGTAGAAGAAATAGATACTGATTTTAAATATTTACCCTTAGAGCTAGATGGTTTTGCTTTAACGATAGCTTCCATAAGAGCTCTGATATTTTCGGAAATTTTCTCTTCGCCGAAAGAAATTTTTCCAACAGCAACGTGTACAATGTTTGCCTTATCAAGTCGGTATTCTACTTTACCTGCTTTTACTTCTTTCACTGCATCAGCTACATCAAAAGTAACTGTACCTGATTTAGGGTTTGGCATAAGACCTTTAGGTCCTAAAAGACGACCAATCTTACCCACAACACCCATCATGTCAGGTGTAGCGATCGCTACATCAAAGTCAAACCAGTTTTCTTTTTGGATTTTATCTGCAAGATCTTCTGCTCCAACAAAATCCGCACCTGCAGCTTTTGCTTCTTCAGCTTTATCGCCTTTTGCAAATACTGCAACTTTTACTTCTTTACCTGTTCCGTTTGGAAGTACGATAGTACCTCTGACTTGCTGGTCTGCATGTCTAGAATCGACTCCTAGACGAGCATGTAATTCAACGCTTTCATCAAAATTTGCCTTAGCTGTATCTACAACAAGTTTTACCGCTTCTTGTAAATCATACTCTTCTGTGGCATTTATTAATTTAACGCTCTCTTGATATTTTTTTCCTTTTTTTGCCATAGTAAGTAACCTCCTTGTGGTCCCAACGATTTCTCTCCCACTGATTTTTATTCTTCTACTGTAACTCCCATACTTCTTGCAGTACCTGCTACCATCTCCATTGCTGCTTCTAAACTTCCAGCGTTTAGATCAGGCATTTTGATTTCAGCAATTTTTTGAACCTGCTCTTTAGTCAATTGGCCAACTTTTGTTTTATTCGGTTCGCCAGAAGCTGCTTTTAATCCTAATTCTTTTTTAATTAGAACTGCTGCAGGTGGTGTTTTAGTAATAAATGTAAATGAACGATCTTGGTATACTGTCATAACAACAGGAATAATCATACCATTTTGATCTGCAGTTTTCGCATTGAATTCTTTTGTAAACTGCATAATATTTACCCCGTGTGGTCCAAGGGCAGTACCTACAGGTGGCGCTGGAGTTGCCTGTCCCGCAGGGATTTGTAACTTAACGATTGCTTGTACTTTCTTAGCCATGATTTAGTTCCTCCTTAAACTATTGTGGTTTGTCGGGAATGACCCTCCCACTTCAATCTATAACAAATGACTACTCAATTTTCTTTCAAATTAAATGGTTTCAATATCATCAAATTCAAGTTCAACACTTGTATCTCGTCCAAAGATCGAGATAAAAGCTTTGACTTTTCTTTTTTCTTGATTTACCTCTTCAACAGATCCCGAGAAATCCTTAAAGGCTCCTGAAACAACTTTGATATTATCGCCTACATTTACATCTACATCAGGAAGATGGATGTCTGCAATACCAAAGGACTTCATTTCTCTCTCTGTTAGAGGCACTGGTTTGGAACCTGGACCTACAAAGCCCGTAACGCCTCTTGTATTACGTACTAAATACCATGAGACATCATTAATAATCATCTTTACAAATACATAACTTGGGAAGAGTTTTCTCTCTTTAATTTTCTTGCCGCCGCCGACTGTTGAAACATATTCTTCAGTAGGTACGGCTACTTCGAAGATATCATCTACATATCCTCTATTCTCTACCATTTTTTCGATATTTGCTTTTACTTTGTTTTCATGTCCGGAGTAAGTGTGGACTACGTACCATTTTGCTTCGTTTTCTCTTTCGCGTAAATCTTTGCTTTCTGTCATATCATAGGACCAATAACGGTCTTCCCTCCTTTAAATCTAACGAACGATTAGACCAAGTAAGAAATGAATGATGCTGTCGAGTCCAAAAACAATTAATGCTACCAAAATCGAAATGATCACAACGGATACACAATATTTAATCGCTTGTTCCTTCGTAGGCCAAACAATTTTTTTCCATTCCGATTGAATTCCTTTTGCAAAATTCGTATTCGTCTTGTTTCCTTGAGTATTGGTTTTGGTTGCCATATTAATCCACCGCCCTTACTTCGTTTCTTTATGAACTGTATGTGTTTTACAGAATTTACAATATTTTTTTAATTCCATACGGCCTGTAACATTTTTCTTGTTTTTAGTCGTATTGTAATTTCTATTGTGACATTCAGTACATTCCAACATTACTTTATCTGCCATAGTGCACCTCCTATGCTTTATTGTACATAACTGCACGTACACTTAAAATTACCATGAATACAGCTTTTTGTCAATATATTTCTTTAAATCATTCTGTTTTAGTAGGCTATTTGTAAGTTATATTAAAATAGTGTATTATTAATCATATAGCGCTTTTTAGCACTGTGATTAAAGAAAGGATATCCATTTAGGTGAATGCTATGAATATTATAAAACGAATTAAAATTGAAGGCCGGAATATATTATTAAAAGACCCTGCATGTAAAAGCATGTTCGAAGCCTGCTTTTTATATCCATCTATCCGTGCTATTATATCGCATCAGATTGCCCATAAGCAATATCTAAAAGGAAGAACAACCTTTGCACGGTGGATTTCTCAGCGTACACGAAAAAAGACAGGTATTGAAATTCATCCTGGCGCTACTATCGGTGAAAGAATCTTTATGGATCATGGGATGGGTATTGTAATCGGCGAAACTGCTGTCATCGGTAATGATGTAACCATTTACCATGGTGTAACTCTTGGAGGAACCGGTAATGAAAAAGACGCTAAACGCCACCCTACCGTAGAAGACAATGTCCTCGTGGGTGCCGGAGCCACAGTTCTTGGAAATATCACTTTGGGTAAGGGCTCTAAAATCGGGGCTGGCGCTCTAGTCTTAGACGATGTTCCTGCAAATACTACTGCCGTTGGAATGCCAGTGAGAATTATTTACCACGAAAAATAAATTATTCTATTTAAATATATATCGCCATAAAACGAGGATGTACCTCGTTTTTTTATTGCCTTAAAAAGCTTTTAAAACAGAACTAAGGACGGAGAAAAAGAGTCGAAGAGTGAAGATATAGTATGTAAAACACAGGAAATAGGTTATAGCTTTTAGGAAGTAGGGGTGGCGGAAAATGCAAAGCATTTTCTTCATATATAAAAAACGTCGTAAGGTACTCCCCTGTTTCTATAAAGCATGACGGATATAGGAAAGTTTTCTAAAGGTTCATTATCCTACGTAGAAAAATGAATGCTCTTTTCATTTTTCATCCATAACTCCACTCTTTCACTCTATCACTCTTCACTCTTTCTTTTAAATCTCTTTCCCTTATCAAATCAAAAAAAGAAGACAGCCGAAACTGTCCTCTTTAAAGTTTTCTTATTCAACAATTTTAGTAACAACGCCTGAAGCTACTGTTCTTCCACCCTCACGGATAGCGAAACGTAGTCCTTCTTCGATTGCGATTGGAGTGATAAGTTCAACGATGAATTTTGCATTATCGCCTGGCATTACCATTTCTACTCCATCTTCTAGTTCGATGTTTCCTGTTACGTCTGTTGTTCTGAAGTAGAATTGTGGTCTGTATCCGCTGAAAAATGGTGTATGACGTCCACCTTCTTCTTTTGTTAATACATATACTTCAGATTCGAATTTTGTATGTGGGTGGATAGATCCTGGAGCTGCTAATACTTGTCCTCTTTCGATCTCTTCTCTTTGTACCCCACGTAGCAACGCTCCGATATTGTCTCCGGCTTGCGCGTCGTCAAGTTGTTTCTTGAACATCTCAACTCCTGTTACTACTACTGTTCTTGATTCGTCTGCAAGTCCTACGATTTCTACGTTGTCTCCTACAGATACACGGCCTCTTTCTACTCTACCAGTCGCTACTGTTCCACGTCCTGTGATTGAGAAGATGTCCTCTACAGGCATTAGGAATGGATGATCTACGTCTCTTGTTGGCTCGTCGATGTATGCATCTACTTCTTCCATCAATTTAACGATTTTGTCTCCCCATTCTCCGTCTGGATCTTCTAATGCTTTTAATGCAGATCCTACTACGATTGGAGTGTTGTCTCCGTCATAATCGTATTCGTTTAATAGATCTCTTACTTCCATTTCTACTAATTCGATTAATTCTTCGTCGTCAACTTGGTCTTGTTTGTTTAGGAATACGACCATTTTAGGAATTCCTACCTGACGGCCAAGTAAGATATGCTCTCTTGTTTGAGGCATTGGACCGTCTGCTGCTGATACTACTAGGATTGCACCGTCCATTTGGGCAGCTCCTGTGATCATGTTCTTAACGTAGTCGGCATGGCCTGGACAGTCTACGTGTGCGTAGTGTCTGTTTGCTGTTTCGTACTCTACGTGAGAAGTAGAAATTGTGATTCCTCTTTCTCTCTCTTCTGGTGCTTTGTCGATATTTGCATAATCAACGAACTCTCCAGAACCGAACCTTTTGTTTAATACTAATGTGATCGCTGCTGTTAATGTTGTTTTACCATGGTCAACGTGACCGATAGTTCCGATATTAACATGGGGTTTATTTCTTTCAAATTTTGCTTTTGACATTGAGTGATTCCTCCCGACTTAAATTATTTTTTATCTCCTAGTACTTCTTCTGAAACAGATTTCGGTACTTTTTCGTAGTGGTCAAATTGCATAGAATAAGTTGCACGTCCTTGAGTGTTTGATCTCAAGTCTGTTGCATACCCAAACATTTCTCCTAGAGGAACATAAGCATCTAAAATATGAATACCGTCTTTAGGATTCATACCATTGATTTTACCTCTTCTTGAAGAAATATCTCCCATTACATCTCCTAGATATTCATCAGGAGTTGTAACTTCGACTTTCATCATCGGCTCTAATAATGCAGGATCTGCTTTTCTGTTAGCATCTTTGAATGCCATAGATCCAGCAATTTTGAAAGCCATCTCTGAAGAGTCGACTTCATGATAAGATCCATCATATAATGTAACTTTGATGTCAAGTACTGGGTATCCGCCAAGAACTCCTGATTCTGAAGCTTCTTTAATTCCTTCTTCTACAGAACCGATATATTCTTTTGGAATAGCTCCCCCAACGATCGCATTTACAAACTCAAAACCTG
Source organism: Gallicola sp. Sow4_E12 (assembly GCF_052116305.1). Lineage (NCBI taxonomy): Bacteria > Bacillati > Bacillota > Tissierellia > Tissierellales > Peptoniphilaceae > Gallicola > Gallicola sp. Sow4_E12. The sequence goes on from NZ_JBQKLI010000019.1 coordinate 17,741, forward strand.
ATCCTTCTTCTTGAGGCTCAAGTTTGATCTTAACATGACCATATTGTCCACGTCCACCAGACTGACGAGCATATTTCATGTCTGATTCTGATGGTTTTGTAATAGACTCTCTGTAAGAAACTTGAGGATTACCAATATTCGCTTCTACTTTGAACTCTCTTAATAATCGGTCTACGATAATTTCAAGGTGAAGTTCACCCATACCTGCGATAATAGTTTGTCCTGTTTCTTCATCTGTATAAGTTCTGAAAGTTGGATCTTCTTCTGCCAATTTTTGTAAAGCAATACTCATTTTTTCTTGAGATGCTTTTGTTTTAGGCTCGATCGCTACATCGATTACAGGTTCTGGGAACTCCATTTTTTCAAGGATAATTTCATTATCCATGTCGCAAAGAGTATCTCCAGTTGTTGTATCTTTAAGTCCTACAGCAGCAGCAATATCCCCTGCATAAACTGTTTCAACTTCTTCTCTTTTATTCGCATGCATCATCATGATACGGCCAATACGCTCTCTTTTGCCTTTAGTAGAGTTGTATACATAGCTTCCTGATTGTAATACTCCTGAATACACTCTGAAATACGCTAATTTTCCTACGAAAGGATCCGTAACGATTTTGAAAGCAAGTGCAGAGAATGGCTCATCATCAGAAGCTTTTCTTTCAGAAGGCTCTTCTTCCCCTGGAATAATACCTGTGATTGCAGGTACATCAAGTGGTGAGGGCATGAAATCTAGGATAGCATCCAGCAAAGGTTGTACCCCTTTGTTTTTGTATGCAGAACCGCATAATACCGGGTTCATTCCTAAATTCATTGTTCCTTTACGGATTGCCGCTTTGATCTCATCTTCCGTAAGTTCTTCGCCTTCAAGATATTTCATCATAATCTCTTCATCGTGTTCTGCTACGTTTTCGATTAATAGATTACGATACTCTTCTGCTTGATCTTTTAACTCTTCAGGGATATCTGTAATATCGATATCAGTTCCTAATTCGTCTTTATATATATGCGCTTTCATTGTAATTAAATCTACAACTCCAACGAATTTATCTTCAGCTCCGATAGGAATTTCTAGAGGAACTGGATTTGTACGTAATTTATCTCTTATTGTTTCAATTGACGCGAAGAAATCTGCTCCTGTCGCATCCATTTTGTTAATAAAACAAATTCTTGGTACCCCGTATTTATCCGCTTGTCTCCAAACAGTTTCTGACTGAGGCTCAACTCCGCTTTTTGCATCGAATAGAGCAACCGCCCCATCCAATACTCTTAAGGATCTTTCAACTTCAACTGTGAAGTCAACGTGTCCAGGAGTATCAATGATATTGATTCTGTGATCTTTCCAGATACAAGTTGTCGCAGCAGAAGTGATGGTTATACCTCTTTCCTGCTCCTGTTGCATCCAGTCCATTTGAGCAGCACCATCATGGGTATCTCCAATTTTATGAATTTTACCAGAATAGTAAAGAATACGCTCAGTAGTTGTAGTTTTACCCGCATCGATATGAGCCATGATTCCGATATTTCTGGTGTTTTTTAATGAGTATTGTCTTCCCATTTTGTCTCCTTCCTAATTCTAGGATGATACAGTGATTAATATCTATAATGTGCAAAAGCTTTATTTGCTTCAGCCATCTTATGAACATCTTCTCGTTTTTTAACGCTGGCACCTGAATTGTTAGATGCATCGATGATTTCACGAGCTAATCTGTCAATCATCGTACGTTCGCCACGATTTCTAGAATAAGTAGTCAACCATCTAAGACCTAGTGTTTGTCTTCTTTCTGGACGAACCTCGATTGGAACTTGATAGTTCGCTCCACCGATTCTTCTAGATTTAACTTCAAGAACTGGCATAATGTTGTTTAATGCTTTATAGAATACTTCTAAAGCATCCTCACCTGTTTCATTCTTTACGATATCAAAGGCTTTGTAAACAATTGTTTGAGCCGTTCCTTTTTTACCATCTAACATGATATTATTTATAAGTTTAGTAACCACCTTATCATTATATAATGGATCCGGCATTACTTCTCTTTTAGGTATATGACCTTTTCTTGGCACTTTGCTTCCCTCCTTACCAAATTGTAGTAGTTCTACGGTACTCGACTTCCGCCGTTGTGCTGTAATGTATGTGAAAATCTTCTTTTTGTATTAAAAATTCGTTCTTACATTAAGCAGCTTAAAATTTCTTATTTAGGTTTTTTTGCTCCATATTTAGAACGACCTTGTTTTCTGTCAGCAACAGCTGCTGTGTCAAGTGCACCTCTAACAATATGGTAACGAACTCCTGGTAAGTCTTTTACTCTTCCACCACGAATTAAAACAACACTATGTTCTTGAAGGTTGTGTCCGATTCCTGGGATGTAAGAGTTAACTTCCATTCCGTTTGAAAGACGAACTCTGGCTACTTTACGTAAAGCTGAGTTAGGTTTCTTAGGAGTTACAGTTCTTACAGAAGTACAAACTCCTCTCTTTTGTGGAGAATTTACTTGAGTATACGTTTTACGGATACTGTTGAAATTAACACCTAAAGCTGGAGAATTAGATTTTGATTTTTGTTTTTGTCTTCCTTGTTTGATAATCTGATTTATAGTTGGCATATGTCCACCTCCTCAATTAAATTTTAGCAAAAAAAAGAATCTCATAGCTATCCATTTTTTTGTCCTTGACCATTTTATCACCTTATACAGGCGTTGTCAAATACAACTATGTTTATTTTTCTATTGCCTATATAATAGTAGATAGAGAATAAAATGGAGGTATACAATGCTTATAACACCCGATTTTTCGACAGATCGTCCTTTTGATAAAGAAATGCTCAATCAGGACAAATTGATTGTAGCATATCTAAGCAAAGAAGAGATGAATTCCTTTTTAAAAGAATATAACATAGATACAATTATTATGCACACTTTGTCCGAACCCGACCCTATTATTGCTAATACCGCTACCCAGAATGTCCGCTACACATTTTCCATAGTGGATATCTTAAATTTTCATTCACCGGACCAAAGCCACGACCGTATCGGTCTTTATCTCGATAAAAATAGACTTATTATTGTCGATATTGAAGATAAAGACCAGTCTACGAAAACAGCAATTTGCAAAAGCCTCGAGGATACATCGATAGAAAATATGGATTTTGGAAAAATACTCTACCATTTCTTCTATACATTGATCCAGCCTCATAACCAGATTTACGGAAAACTTCAGCGAAAGATAGAAACATTAGATAATATGATATTAAAGAACGAAACGCCTCAGGGGTTTAGCAGCGAAATTATGACCATAAATCACGAACTATTGGAACTGGAAGATTATTACGATCAGCTCGTAGATGTTATTGAAGTTTTAGCTGACAATGAAAATGGCTTGCTGCAAGACCAGAATCTGCATTTTTTAAGAAATCTTTCAAATAGAATCGAACGTTACTCCAACAATAATGATCTTCTTCGAAACTATTTAACTCAAGTACGAGATGCTTACGACTCCCTTATCAATCTCAATCTTAATAAGACCATGCAGACTTTCACTACGATAACTGTGATTTTTTCCCCTTTGACTCTTATCGCTGGATGGTATGGCATGAACTTCAAGTATATGCCTGAACTCAGCCACCGTTTTGGGTATCTCTATGTTATATTTATCAGTCTTGTTGTAGTCACAGGTATCGTTTATATAATGAAAAAGAAAAAACTAATGTAGCACTCTGTTCTATTGTACTTTTGAGAGAACGTTTGTGCGGTATTGATTTCTATAAAAAATAATAGGGAATAGAAATCATTTGATCTCTATTCCCTATACTTTTCTGCTCTTACTGTTCTCGATAGAGCAATCTTTAGAATACTATTTTCCTGCCTTGCTTGGCTTTTTTGTTTTTAGAACATAACGGTTTATTCCTTCATTTACAAGTACCAACATAATAGAAAGGAGGATGATTACTCCCACTCTACATTTGTTAATGTCCTTTGAGTGCAAAATGCTCAAATTAAGACATTATTTAACAGTTCACTTCTGTTCTGTGCGTATGGTTTAGGTAGATTTTCAACTTATTTTACCCGTTCCAGTCCCAGTTCCGATTAAATAAACAACAAATTTAATATTAAACAAAATTATATCTTTAATCTTCTCTCTTTAGATTCATTGGCATATTCCGAAATTGTTTTATCACTCTTTATAATATAAGATTTATTTGTAGAATCTAAAATTTGGAATTTAATTTTTTTATCTAATTTTATATTGTTTTTATCAACCCAATCTGTCACAAGTCTTAAATAAGCCTTTTTTTCATAATATAAGTCTAACTTCTCTTCTATTTTTAATTTATAAGGCAATTTTTGAGATAATAATCCTTGCATTTCTGTCATTATTTTATATCTACCTTTAGATTTGTTATATGGCAATATAGACCAATCATCTATTATAACCTCTCTATTTCCTATGTTAATTATTGTAATTCCTATATAATCTCCTAATTGCTCGCCTGTATTAGGGTCTACAATAGTTACTGGATCATTAAATTTTAATTTTAATTTCTTCTTGTTAGTTAACCTCGTTTGATACAATGCAACAACTACAGCTATAAAAGTAGCCAATACACCTAAACATGTTCCAATAGCTGATACTTTATTCCAAAACAATTCGTCCATCCTCTTGCACCTCTTTTTTTGAAATATAATATGTAATATCAATTTAAAGGTAGAATTATAATATTACTATTTACTGCCGATTATCAGTAATTCCCTTACCCTCCCACTATTTTTTAAAAATGCTGATGCTGATGATAAAACTATACCGAATTCTTCTTTCATATGAATAGACTTACTAATCCCTGGCTGAACAATATAAACAGTGGCTTGCATAGATCTTTTTCTTCCCATCAATGCTTTAAAACTCGTAAAATTTCCTTTTATAAAAGTACTATTAATAGTATTTCTATTTCTTGTATCAATCTTATTAACCAATTCAGCCCTACTTTTAAGCCATCTAGTACACTTAATAGCTTGTTGTGCTACCTCATACACATCATCTAATCGAGAGTTATAATTTTTTCCTACCTGAGATTTGCAATGATATAATTCTATATTAATATAAGAATCATTCTCATTAAATGTAATAAAATCTGCAATTTCACCTGACCCATGATCAAAAAATATATGAGAAGCTTCTTTTTCTCTTAACAACCATCCTTTTAGTCCATCCTGTATGGATATCTCCCCAGTTTCTTCATTTTTACCACATTCTATACTAGTGTCAACGTTCAACTGAAACCAGTCTATAGGAATTACTCTATTTTGGTCAAATCTCTCTAGCTCTAAATTTCCCTTTAACACTTCGTGACCATAAAATAAAGTATCATCTATTGTCTTAAAAGTAATTGGGTATTCGTTAAAAAACTCTGATAAAAAATATTCATTTCTACCATCTAAACATTTAAATTTTCTTTCTTCGGAATAATACTTACCTGTTATATCACAGGATAAAGTTTCAATTTCATCAAAAATTTCTACTTGAAAATAAATTTTATTTTTCTTTTGATTTACATATAAAACCCTTAAATCAATATCAGTAATTAAAGATTTCTTACTGCTGTCATCAATCAAGATAATAGTTCCAGGTGAGGTATACACATTTTCTGAAAGAAAAGCAAATATTGTATTGTTCTCGTATTCAGTTATTCTTTCAGATAAAGGCAACTTATCATAATTCGTATTAGTTTTTACTTGTAAATAAGGATTTGATATTTTTTCTCCTAAGGCATCACACCATTTAATATAATCCGGTATATTTAAATATATCTGACTCCAGACTTTTGAACCACTGCTATAACCAATAGTTAATTCTTCACTATCTGTATACACTTTACAAAAAACATGTCCTGCAGATTGCATTTTTCCTGTCGTTTCATCAATAGAAGAGGCTGTGTTTGAACCAGCATAAATTCTATATGATTCTCCACTTTCTGCATATCTATTTTGCATTCCCGTATTGAAAAACTCGTAATTTTCATAACCTGCCAAAACTCTATGCATCTCGCTACGTGGTATTTTACTATATGAAGTCGCAAAACACTCCGCAATTGATTCATAAGTTGCTTCTGATTTTGTATGTGCATAAATAAATAATAAATTTGTTTTTTGTTGAAAATGAACTATATATAATCCTAATTCTTTATTAACTGGCATATCCCCATCAAGCCATAAAGGTATCGTGTATATGTTTGAAATACCTATAATTGTATTAGTCTCAAAGCTTTTGTAAACATCGTCTTCAATCATTAATTGTTTTGGAAATTTTCCATCTATATCAAAATTTTCTATTTCATATACTTTTGCATGAAAATTAGGTCTAATGCTACTTATAGGTATTATTTCTTCTTCTGATTCAGGCTTGGAAAATTGACTAATTATTTCCTGACTTTCTATCTGCTCCTCAATCTTTTCTTCCGATATATTTATAATCATATCCTGCCATGCTGCATCACTGGAATATAATTTTTTATTTCCAATCTTCAGATTTTCGTCATTCATAGCAATAAATGTAGCGGGTCCTATATTTGTAGCATTAGTACGAGCAAATCTACCAATAAATTGTAAGGTACTAGCAAGTGATTTTTGTGGCTCGTGTATAGCTGCAATCTTAAGATTAGGGAAATCAAATCCCTCTCCTAACATATCAACACATATTATTCCATCTAAATTCTTATTTTTCAAATCATCTAAAGCCTTATCTACTGTTTTATATGACATAGAACTATCAATACGTTTAAGTTTTAAATTAGTAATTTCTCTATATAGTTCTTCTAGTCCCTTTGCTTTACTTTTTGTATCTGTTCTAACCATCATATAATGGTCATAACCTTGTTCTCTATCATTTAAAAAAACTCGTTCAGCTTCTAATGCAATAAGTCGATCTTTTTCAGATGACTCTTCAATAGGATTAAAAATAATTTCACCAAAAATACCATCTTTATATGCTTTAGATAGAGGATAATTATAAATCTGCTTACCCTTTATTTCCTTCCTATCTAACCTAAATGGCGTGGCCGTAACTAAAAGTGATGGAGTATTAGACATGTTCACTAGTATTTTTTGCCAAGATAGAGCTGGCACATGGTGGGCCTCATCAATTATTATATAATCAAAACTGTTGCTTATTTCTTGTTCAGAAATTGAAACAGCTACTTTATGTGTAGAAATAACAATATCTGAATCATTAATAGATGTTTCATGTTCTTTAGTGTATAGTTTTTTTGCTTCAAAAATCTTTGGAGGATTAATATCTTGTGAGAATACTCCTATGTTTTTTAAAGTTTTAATATTACTATAATCCTCATAAATTTGTCCTCTAACTAAGGCACTTGGTGTAACAATCAAAACTTTATTTTTACGCAATACATATGGTGCCATCATTAAAACAGTAGTTTTCCCAGATCCTGTAGGCATAACAATAATTGAACTTCCAGTTTTATCTAAAGTATCATTAGATGCTATCGCATGGATTGCACCAATCTGAGCATTTCTTAAACCTTTGTTCGATTCAGATGAAATAGGATATTGAACTTTATCATAAAAATTCAAAAAATAACTAATTAAAATCACCTTCCTATAAATTAACCACATATCTATACTGGATATCCTTCTAACTTAATAAAAATAACTAAATCATAGTTTAACAGTATCTTAATATCATTTAGATTAAGCCAATTAGTATCTTGAGCCTTATCATCCACAGGCTTCTATCTTCTTAAATCTTTAAATCACTATTAAACTCTTTCCCCTCAGTATTATAAGTTACATCAAAAACTAAGTCAGAAAGCCATTTTTTAAATGAATCATTATCTTGGTATTGCTTGAAAATCTCAATGTTATCCGTCATCATATTCATAATAACTCTACCTAATGCCCTTTCACTTTCTAGTTTAGCATTTTGTTTATCTGAATTTTTCATAGCATTTTGATAGGCTTTATCCTTTGCTACAGCCTTTGGAATTTTTGATATATGATCTTTAACTTGGTCCTCATCTTTCCAATCTATATCTCCAAACATATCATGAAAAATGTCTAATATTTTACTTAAATAATCTAGTTCTGGGTTGTCTATATAGGCCTTTCCACTTGTAGGTACAGGATCTATTTCATAATCACCCTCGTCCTCTAAAACTATGGATAAGCTTTTTTGGGCCTGTACTCTATAACTATCTAAATCTATAGATTCCAATATGCCCTTAGATAAGTCTTCTCCCTTTGGTGAAGGTAATTTAGGAATCAATAATCTTAAGAATATATTAAGTTTTTCCCATTCAATATTTCCAATAGGCAATATTGATGCTAAAAAACCATAGGTTCTTACAAAAGCCTTTGCATTACCTTTAAAATCTATTTGTTCATCTTCTTCAAGTTTCTTATATTCTTTAGCACAAGTATCCAATATATAATCTAATTTTTCACGACTAACCCCATTAATATATTTTTCAACTAGTTCATTAATTTGATAATCCGAATATACTTGATGAAATTCTAGCTCACTTTGTATATCATATAGTTTATTAGGATCCGTCTCTTCTGATAAAATTGTAGTTGTATAATAGGATTGGAAAGCTTCTTTTATAAGATCAACATCATTTACAAAATCTAAAATAAATGTATCAACCTTACCAGGATGAGACCTATTTAACCTAGAAAGCGTTTGTACAGCTTTTATTCCAGAAAGAGGTTTATCTACATACATAGTATGGAGTAAGGGCTCATCATAACCTGTCTGGAACTTATCTGCAACAACTAAAAATCTATAGGGATCATGTTTTATTTTCTTTTCAATTTGAGAACTTGGAAATCCATTGATTTTGGATTCAGTTAACTTTTGCCCCTTAAACTCCTTCTCACCAGAAAAGGCAACAATAGCTTTATACTGACTTTTTCTTTCAGCCAAAGATTTTTCAATTGCATAGTAATACTCTATAGCCCTCTCTATACTACTAGTTATAACCATGGCCCTAGCCTGTCCATTAATCTTGCCCTTATTTATTACTTGTTCATGAAAATGATTTACCATTATATCTGCTTTCTGCCCTATAGCATATTCATTAGACTCAACATAATTTCTTAGTTTTCTCTGAGCTTTTTTCGTATCATACATAGGATCATCTTCCACTATCTTTGCTAATTTATAATAGCTTTTTATAGTTGTATAATTTTGTAATACATCCAATATAAATCCTTCTTCTATGGCCTGTTTCATACTATAGTTATGAAAAGGTTCATGCTTTACTTCTCCATTTTTAAGAACTTCTTCTCCAAACATCTCTAAGGTTTTATTCTTAGGTGTAGCAGTAAAGGCAAAATAACTAGCATTATCAAGCATCTTTCTGCCTTCCATTATTCTAATAATCTTGTCTTCTGTAGTTTCTTCTTCATCAATACCTGAAAGAGCCATATTCATATTGGCTGATAAACTACCACTTTGGCTAGAGTGTGCCTCATCTATTAAGATTGCAAACTTATTATCCCTATGAGAAGTTCCAATCTCATCTAATATAAATGAAAATTTATGAACAGTCGTTATAATTATCTTCTTCTCTTCATTAATAAGTTTTGCCAAATCTGCAGAGCTTTCAGCATGACCTACAGTACTAGAAACTTGCATAAACTGCTTTATGGTATCTCTTATTTGCTTATCAAGTATAACCCTGTCTGTAACTATTATTACAGAATCAACTAGATTTTCCCCTTCTCTTTCAAGAGAAACTAGTTGATGTGCTGTCCAAGCTATAGAATTACTCTTTCCACTTCCCGCTGAATGTTGAATTAAGTATTTCTTCCCCACTCCATTATTATAAACATCTGCTAACAGTTTCTTTACAACATCCCACTGATGGTATCTAGGAAATATTTGTTTCTCTTTCCTCTTTTTAGTTTGCTCATCCACCTCTACTACTAGTTGAGCATAGTTCTCTATAATATTAGTAAGTTCATTTTTTTCTAATATTATCTTCCACAAATAATCTGTCTTTATGCCACTAGGATTAGGAGGATTGCCCCTACCATTTTGAAAACCCTTATTAAGAGGCAAGAACCAAGAACTATTCCCACTTAATTTTGTGCAAAAATATACCTCATTATCGTCAACTGCAAAGTGAGCCATACATCTTTTAAACTGAAAAAGTAAATCTTTTGAATCCCTGTCATTTTTATATTGATATATAGCATCCTTATAGTTTTGATTAGTTAGGGTGTTCTTAAGTTCCATAGTAATTACAGGTAAACCATTTATAAAAATAGCCAGGTCTAAAGCCAATCTTCTATTACTTTTAGAATACTGTAGCTGTCTAATAACAGAAAAAATATTTTTGTTAAAGTTTTTTTGTGATTCTAGGTTCATATCTGACGGAGTTAAATAAAACATTATTAAATCGGCTGGATATACTTTTATACCATTTCTAAGTACATCTATAATTCCTCTTTTAGTGATTTCTTTTGATAATCTATCAAAAAATTGTTTCTTCTTATGTTCACTTTCCTTTATGCCTAAAAGCTCTACTTGTTGAGGCTGTGTATATTCTAAGAACCTTATAAGCCTTCCTTCATCTACTGCAAAGTCTAAATTATAGTCCTTAGTATTTCCAAGTTCATATCCATTACTTTCTACAAGATATTCTACAATTATATCCTCCAGTCCCTCTTCTTTTACATTAGTAAACAACTATCTCACCCCTTTCTAATTCAAACGATAATCTCTAACATCTATTTTACCTGTGACTGCATTAGCTATTAATGCAGTCTTATATTCTTTTATAAGTGATATTTCCTTTTTATATAGTTCAACAGTTCTATCTATTTTAGATGTTTCTCTATATATGTATTCTACAATTATTTCTTGCTCATTTATAGGGGGAACTGGAATCTCCATGCCTAAGAAAATATTAGACCTTATAGTTTTTCTCAGGCCACTATACAGAGATTTTAATGCTTTTTTATTGTCTATGGCTAGATAATAATAATAAAGATAGAATTTATTAATACCATTAATAGTAAAAACATTATACGCTCCTGTAATCATCCCATCTAATCCGGATAAACCCACTGTCCTTGGTGTCTCATCTATATCAAATAAGCAAAAAACTATATCGTTTCTTTTTACAATTTTATATGTTTCAAAACTACTCGGGAACTTTCCTTTTGGGTTCTCCAAGTCTCTTTTTATTATACCTTTTTTAGTTAATGATAATAAATTAAATTCTTTACTTTTTGAACCTACAACATTTTTATTTTCATTTAAGAAATGTCTGTTTTTGAATGTTTCCCAGTGTCTAGGGATTTGTCCTATCCAATCTATACCACTATCCTTATACCCTACATTCTTATCTATTCCCTTAGTTACAGCGTCGTTAATTATAACTTCCTTTTGCTCTTTTAAAAGCGCTATCTGCCTTTCTGTTAGTTCTACAAATTTATCTATTTTACCTAGATTATAGTCTAGAAAGTCAACTATTTTGTCTTGTTCTTCTTTTGGGGGGAATGGATATAATTGCTCTGCAAATGTTTTAAACCTAAAATCAGTAGATCTTTCTCTTATCCCTCTACTTAAAGACATAATAAACCCATTGTGAGCCATTTCTCTTACTATAAAAGCATAATAATAATTGTTTAATAATATTTTCCCATTACATATACTCAAGATTGGTGAACCTTTTCCATCAGAGTCAGAAACTCCTGCCGCTCCAGCGAATGAATCCATTTGATGAATGACTAAGTCTCCCTTTTTTATTTCTTGATAACCTATTTCTTGTATAGATTCTGTAAAACTAGTTGTTCGTCTATTTTTTCTTAAAGTTACCTCTCCGTCCCTAAAACATGTAATAACTTCATCTTCTGCTTTCACTTTTCTTTTTTCCTGTTTAAATAAATTCTTCCCTCTATCAATTTCCCAATGGCTTGGTATTTTATCTATCCATGGTAAATCTACTTTTTTATATTCTTCATAAGGCTTAAATTCCATTTCTATCTAGCCCCCTATTATCTCATCTAATAAGCCGTCTGTCTCTTCTTCTAAAGCCTTTATATCTTCTACTATTTCTTCCAAAGACCTTAGTTTTACTGGCTTATAAAAATATTTTGCAAAGCTTATTTCATAGCCTATTCTAGTTCTACTTTCATCTATCCAAGCATCCTTAACATATGGAAGAACTTCTTCCTTGAAAAATCCTTCTATTCCTCCATCATAGTTTAAAGGAATTCTTTCTGTATCTCTTAGATCTGTATCTTGTTCATATTCTATATATAGATTATCCTCTTTAAAAACTCCATATATAGGATCTTCCTTGCCTTTTTTCTTTGAGGACTTTATAACCTTATTAGCCTTTTCATAGGCTATAGTTAGGTTATCCTGTATAAGTTTTCTATGCCTAGCTAAAAACTTTTCATCCTTTTCTTCTGCTAGGTTTTCTAGTTTTTCTATATATAAGTTATAATCTAAATATTCTTCTTTTCCCTCTTCTTCTTTTAGTTTTAATACTAGCTCGTATATATATTTATCATTCTTCTTTAAACTTTCTTCTAGCCTGTCTAAATTTTCTTGACTTAAGTTTACCTTTAACCTAAGTGGCCTCTCTACTGTTATTTCATAGTATCCAAACTCTTCATTTTCAAATATTTTACTAAATTCATTTTCTTCAAAGTCTAAATACATTTTCATTATTTCTGTTCTTAATTCTTCTGATATTTCACAGTTTTTATTCCCTAGATTTTTCCTAAGAGGTTTTTTAAAGCTAGTAGCATCTATTAACTGGATTTTACCCTTTCTTCTATCTTCTTTCCTATTAGAAAGAACCCAGACATAAGTAGCTATTCCTGTGTTATAAAACATATTCTCAGGTAGGGCCACTATTGCCTCTAAGTAATCATTTTCTATTATATATCTTCTTAAATTACTCTCTCCACTTCCTGCATTTCCAGTAAATAATGATGACCCATTATGTACTTGAACTATTCTACTACCAAGTGGTGTACTGTGCTTCATCTTAGCAATATTATTGGCTAGAAATAACATTTGACCATCAGATTGAGAAGGAACCATCCTAAACTCTTCTTCATCTCCAAAACTAACAACAAACCTAGAGTCTGTTAGTTTATTTCTTCCACCCATTTTTTTGGCATCAGATGACCAAGACTTTCCATAAGGTGGGTTTGATATCATAAAATCAAATTCCGTAGTTGGATTGGCATCTACAGACAAGGTTGAGCCATAAGATATATTATTAGCTTGTGAACCATCACCTTTTAAAATCATATCAGCTTTAGCTATGGCATAGGTTTCTGGTTGACTTTCTTGCCCGTAAAGGTGTATTGAAAAGTTTTTATTATTCTTTTTCCCTAATTCCTTAAGCCTTTCATCTGCTATAGTCAACATACCCCCTGTGCCACAAGCACCATCATAGCACAGATAAGTTCCATCACTTATTTTATCTGATATAGGCTTAAACATTAAATCAGTCATAAGTCTTACAGCATCTCTTGGTGTAAAGTGTTCCCCAGCCTCTTCGTTGTTTTCTTCATTAAATTTTCTTATTAGTTCTTCAAAAACTGTACCCATAGTATGATTATCAAGGCCTGGTAGTAATATATCTCCATTGTCATCCAATACTGGGTTTGGACTTATATTTATTCTGGGACTTACAAATTTTTCAATTACATCTCCTAAAACATCTGCATCTGTCATAACCTTAATCTGTTCTCTAAATCTAAACTTTTCTAATATTTCTTGTATGTTTGGTGAAAATCCATCTAAATAAGCTAAAAAATCTGCTTCTAATTGCTGTTTTTTAGTTCTTGAGGTTAGATCTTTAAGTATAAAGGGAGAATCATTATAAAAAGCTTGTCCTGATACAGAACAAAGTGCCTCTGTTTGATTTAAAACTTCCATTTCATCAAGCCTTTTTTTCATTTCCCTAACTTCTTCTTTAGTATCTTCCAACACAGCATCTAGTCTTCTTATTACAGTCATAGGTAAGATAACATCTCTGTATTTTCCCCTAACAAAAACATCTCTCAATTCGTCATCTGCAATGCTCCATATAAAACTAACTATTTGACTATAAATTTTTCCTGTCATATTCATCTCTCCTCTTCATTCTATACTATCCTTGTATTAAAATACCATCTGGTTGTATCTTTAATGTATTCTATTTGTCTACCTGACATACTCCATAATATCTTCTATCTCACAATCTAAAACATAACAAATCTTTGCTATTGTAATTAAATCTATTCTTTTAACCTTGTTATTGCAATATGAATTAAGCTGGGTTCTTTGTAATTTTGCTTCCTTTTCTAATTTGTTTTTACTTATCTTTTTTTCTTCCAAGACTTCATCAATTTTAAAAATTACCCTTCCAAAATCTTGCATATTTTTATCTCCTTTTATTAATTCAATCATTAATATAATTATATCAGGCTTCTATTCTTTTTACATCTGTAAGAAGTTATTGTTATATTTTCTCGCTAGGATATTCTGAATTTTTATTATTTCTCTTGATATATCATCATTTTCTTTTTTAAGATCCTCAATATCTTCCCTGTAGATAACACCTGTAGTATTTACTCTTTTAGCTATCTGATTAAGATTACCAGAGTTCTTTCCTATAAGAGTTTGTAGCCTCCTAAAAACATTCATATCTATTACAAATATAGGAGCTTCAAGAACACTTTTCCTTATAAAATGTCCCATTGATTTTGATTTACTAAGTTCTAATTTTTCCTTAAAAAGTTCCTTTTCTTCCTTAGTCAACTTGATTTCAATCCTTTCATTCCTGTATCTATTGGCCATAATATCTTTCCTTCCTTTTATATTTTTAACTAGGGTCTTAGGGGGAACCCCTAAATCATTCTGATAAGAACCAGTAAATCCTAAGAAATCTAGATTGAAAAAATAATTATTACACTATAAATATATAACCTCATTTTAAACTGGTCGAAATCGACTAGTTTAAAAATAATTCAATACTAAGTATATGATCCAATTTTAACCCCATCGAATTCGATGGGGTTAAAGTGTTTCATAAGCAAATCCATAACTCGAGTTCTAACCGTCTCGTATTCGATACCTTTAGAAATGTATTTATATTCATAAGATAAATATAAATACAAATACAAAAAACACCATAGATTCTTTTAACAAGATCTCTATGGTGTCCCTATTTGCAATCCACTTGGCATTATTTATCTTATTATTCTAAAAAACTTTTTTACCCAATTTCGTTCCAGTTGATGATTTTGAAAGCCTGTAAACCTTGATATTATTGACTTTTGTCTTTTAATCTAACTACTCCCACTCTATAGCTGTTAGAGGCACTGTAGGCATCAATCTGTTAAAGAAAGGCAAATACACAGCTAACAACAGCAGAATCGTTGAAAGACCCAAGGCGCCAATCATAAAAGGATTTTGAAGCAGCGTCTTGTCAAATCCGAGTTTATGGGAGCGGCGAATATTAAACACTAATGCTAATTGTGCCATACCCATCATGACAAAGACAAGAGTTTGTGCATGCTCTACTTCATATCCCCTTACTATAGCTGTACGGAATACTAAGAAGCACACCGAAGCTATTAATACTCCGTTTAGAAGAATTTGGAGAACATACTTTTTGTTAAGGAGTCCCTCCCCTGACTTGCGAGGATATTCTTTCATGATATCTCCTTCTTTCGGCTCCATAGCAAAAGCCATTGCCGGGCTTAGATCGACTACAAGATTGAGCCACAAGATGTGCAGCGGCTGCACCGGAACCGGCAATAGAAATAAAATCGAAAGAATAGTGGCTACGATCTCCACTAGACAACAAGTAAATAAGAAACTGACGAATTTTTTAATATTTGAGAAAATAATTCTTCCCAGCTCAACAGCATCAACTATAGTTGAAAATCGATCATCGGTTAGGATAATATCCGAAGCTTCCTTTGCTACCTCTGTACCTCGTATCCCCATCGCTACATCGATATCTGCACCGTTTAACGCCGGACCGTCATTTACTCCGTCTCCTGTCATCGCAACAATTTTCCCTTTCGAACGAAGAGATTTCACAATTTGAAGCTTATTTTCAGGAGATACTCTCGCAAAAACCGCAGTTTTCTAAATTATCTCATTTAAATCATCCGGTTGTTCTGAAAACAATTCATCCAGTTCCATACCCGTTAAGGTGTTGTTAGAATTTGCAATACCAATTTCTGAAGCAATTGCTGCTGTTTCTGGATTATCACCGGTAATCATTTTGATTTGAATTCCAGCATCTTGTGTAATTTCTACCGATTCCATTACATCTTCTCTAGGAGGATCCACAATTCCCGCTAAACCGAGTATCTCTGTTTGCGAGATAGCCTCCTCTAAAGATTCCACTGAACCGTCTCCGCTGTAGCCTTTCAACTCCCCTACGGCGATTACACGCATCCCTTCTTTTGCAAACTGCTTATTTTCTTTTTTGAAATCTTCATGATTTTCTGAGCTCTTTTCATGTTCCAAAAGAACATCAAAAGCACCTTTAATATAGGCCTTCTCTTCACCTTCTACCTCGAATGCGGTAACCATATATTTATTTTCCGAATCAAAAGGAATCGACCCGATTTTCTTAAATTTATCCAAAGAATCAAGGCCTGTTTTTTTTCCCAGTATAAGAAGAGCCCCATCTGTAGGATCGCCATTAACCTTATACTCTCCCTCTTCTTCTTCTAAAACCGCTTCGTTGTTTAATATTCCAGATAGTATAAAATCTTTTAACAATCCTTCAGGTTGTATTTCTTTTCCGTCTTCTAATATAGAGCCTTCAGGATCATATCCCAAACCTTTCACTTTATAGGATTTTCCGTCCTTAAGAAAGATTTCCGTTACAGTCATTTCATTTTCTGTCATTGTTCCTGTTTTGTCTGAGCATATTACACCTGTAGAACCCAATGTTTCCACAGAACTTAATGTTTTTACCAAAGCATCTCTTTTCGCCATCTGCTTCATACCTCGTGCTAGAGTCATAGTAGAGACTGCAGGCATTGCTTCTGGAATTGCAGACACCGCTAATATTAGTGCAATATGAATAATATCCCCAGCTGGATCTCCTCTAAGGATTCCAAGACCTGCTACTATCACCGCTGATATCGCTGCGAAAATAATCAAATATTTCCCCATCTTATGAAGTTCTCTATCTAAAGGCGAACCGGATTCTTTTCCTTCTTTCATCATTTTAGATATTTTTCCCACTTCGGTTTTCATACCTGTATGAGTTACAACTGCTTTTCCAGTTCCTCGAGTTGCCGCTGTTCCTGCGAAAACTTGATTGATCCTATCTCCCAAAGAGAGCTTTTCTTCAGAAATAAATTCTGCATCTTTATCTACTGGCTGAGATTCCCCTGTCAAAGAAGCTTCCATTACGGAAAGATTCGTTGATTCTAGAAGACGTCCATCGGCAGTTAAAGCATCTCCGCTTTCTATTTGAATGAGATCTCCCGAAACAAGATCCGATGAATTAATTTCCTTCAGCTCTCCGCTTCGATATACTTTGACTTTTGTATGGATCATATTTTGAAGGGCTTCCATAGATTTTTGTGCACGAAGCTCCGTGAAAAAACCGAAAAACACAGCTATAAATACTGCAATTATAATAGCAATTCCTTCAGCCACATCTCCCATAATAAAAGAGATAATTATTGATCCTATTAAAAGGTATACGATCAGATTATGTACTTTATCTAATAATATCTTCCATGGCGATACTTTATCACCGCTGTCGATAATATTTCCGCCGTATTTTTCTAATCTCTTTTCTGCTTCTTCTTGTGTTAAGCCCTGTTCTCGATCTGTATCATATTTTTGAAGAATTTCTTCCCTGTTAATTGATATACATTTTCTTTTGTCATCCCATCATCCTTTCCGCCTTTCCCTATTTGTTTTATGCTGCACTCTTTTTTCATTACCCTATTTAATTAATGGGTAAACAATATGATCACAAATATTAAAGTACATTCCTATCTAGACTGTTCTCAATTTTTATAAACAATATTTACCTATACAGCAAAGTGAAATGTTATCTTGCACATTCTATCGCAACTATTATGCTTTTCTGATGTGATATTTATTCTGCAGAAATCTTCTATAAAAATGCGATATTCATTTTTCTGTATTTCTGCTAAAGAATAGCGGCTGACCTTCACGTCCATGCATCAAAAAGATGCCGATATGACAATCGGCATCTTCTTATTCTTGAGAATAGGTAAATTTACGATTATTATCAAAGAACATTTTAATGGACATAAGAACAAGTACAATAGCAAGTATAAAAGCAAGAGCCATAATAATAGGATTATTCAAATCTCTGTGCAGTATGCCAATCCCTATATATGCCCAAGCAATCGGCAATGGCAAAAATACATTTCTGATCTTTATATGAACTCCTAACGCAATAGCCGCTGCTGCTATTAAAATGATCATCGTCCAAATTTCCTCTGAAATACCAAACCCATTCCAGTTAACAGAGACTAATAAAGCTGCAATATTTACAACTGTCGCGATTAATATCCATCCGCTATAAATACCAAAGCTTATCGGAACTAGAATATTTTTTTCATTTCTAATAGGAGCTGCTTTTCTCGTTAACATTACTAAAGATAGCAATAAAAGAATGATGAAAATTACGGATATAAATATCATTTCAAATGAAAAAGTTACGATCCATCCAATATTGAAAAGACAGCTTAGCCAAAAATACGGGCTAATTTCTGTAGAAAACCTTGTAGAATAGGATGCCGTTGATTTCACTACTAAATAGACCATTGAAATAATAAGCAGTGTATAGATCAAACCCCAAATACTAAAAGTAAAAGATGGCGGAGTAATCAGTGTGGGATATTTATCCGATACCTCCTGCTGAGACATACCGTTAATAAAGCCAAAGGCCCCCAAAGCGTTAATTCCAATTGTAATAAATAATAAAACTAGATTAATAATTCCATTTCGTTTACTTTTCATATTATTCCTCCTTTTTTTATTTTTCCAATGATAAAAAGGATTGTGAATGTAAAATCCTGTCTACATAGATTATTAATACCCCAATAAGAGGATTTTAGTAATATTTTAGTTATTTCTTTGTTTATAAAATTATACTTTCTATTAATATATAATATATCTTAGATTACTATTCTCTATCCTCTTTTCTATATTATACTTGCGCTATTAAAGCATATAGCCTCCGCTTCCATAAAACAATTTTATAAACAAAAAAGGAACGTCTATATATAGACGTTCCTTTGGCGTGCGGTAGAGGATTCGAACCCCCGACCTTCTGGTCCGTAGCCAGACGCTCTATCCAGCTGAGCTAACCACACATATGGAGCGGAAGACGAGACTCGAACTCGCGACCCTCGCCTTGGCAAGGCGATGCTCTACCACTGAGCCACTTCCGCATAATATAATTTATTTAATATGATGCAACCATTTCCCCATAAGCACGCTTTTGCGCATGGCTTGGAAATGTCTGCAGTATACTAAATCAGTCTAATTCATAATGTATCGTGATTTTGTACTTCTCTCTAATTCAAATTGGTGGAGGAGAGTGGATTCGAACCACTGAAAGCGAAGCTAACGGATTTACAGTCCGTCCCCTTTGGCCAACTCGGGAACTCCTCCAAATAAAAATGGAGCTGGTGGGAGGACTTGAACCCCTAACCTACTGATTACAAGTCAGTTGCTCTACCAATTGAGCTACACCAGCTTATTGCGATAGAACTTTTGTTTATCGACTTAAATCTTTTGAATTTTCAAAAGTAAAATGGCGACCTGGATCGGGCTCGAACCGACGACCTCCAGCGTGACAGGCTGGCATTCTAACCAACTGAACTACCAGGCCGAGTTAGAATAAACTATATTCATTACTTCTTTATAAACAAAAACCACCATCTAATAAATAAATGGTGGGAGCTACAGGGCTCGAACCTGTGACCCCCTGCTTGTAAGGCAGATGCTCTCCCAACTGAGCTAAGCTCCCATTATGGTGACCCTACCGGGATTCGAACCCGG
>NZ_JBQKLI010000020.1:0-37738 GCF_052116305.1 Gallicola sp. Sow4_E12
AATGCTGTAGCTGAGGCAGCTTTCAAAGTATTCAAGACAGAGTTTGTAAATCAGCAGCTATTTATTTCACTAGAGCAGCTAAAAATTGAGTTGTTCGATTATGTAAACTGGAACAACAATATTAGGATACATTCTTCATTGGGATATTTGAGTCCGGTTGCGTATAGAAGCAAACTTCTTAAGGAAGTTGTCTAGTTTAGTGTTGACAGTCCAAAAACAAACAATCCCCATCATCATAAACAGATTCATTTGTTCTAAACTTTTCATATAAATCTCCTTTCTTGTAATAAAAAAGAGATAACATTGCTGCTATCCCTTTCAAAGTTTCATTATTAAAATTTTCTGTCAGCTAAAATCTCCTTAAAATAAATCTTCTAGTCTTTTCCAATTCTCATTATTCATTTCTTCTGTGTAGTCTGTATTGTTAATATAAAGCCTTGTATCTTTATCTCTTACAAACCCCCAATTTATTTTACGCCTATCTGCATAATCCTTAAAAGCATAGAATTTATTTTCTATTTGTTTATCAATATTTTTACTTACACCTTTTCTTTCTCCACCTTTAGTTTCAATTATCCATACTTCTCCATTTTTCTTTTTGATTATATAGTCTGGATAAAAAAGATATTCTTTGCTTAGATTATTACCGTAAATAATTGATAGATATTGTTGTCCTGTATCTCCATTTTTATAGTACCAATCTACATCATCTCTACTTTCAAGATAGTTTTCTAAGAGTTGTTCTGAAGTTGATCTAAACTCCGATGTTGTCATAGATGTGTTGTATTCTTTATAAGCATTTTTCTCATATTCGACTACTTCTGTTTCATACGGAAGATACTTATAGAAATCTTCTAAAGGTAATTTCCACTTTTCAGTCTTCTTATCCAAAATTTGCATCTGCTCTCCTTCAGATATTGCAGCTAAATCTAAAAAGTCATCTCTAAGTTTATAGGCATTATT
Source organism: Gallicola sp. Sow4_E12 (assembly GCF_052116305.1). Lineage (NCBI taxonomy): Bacteria > Bacillati > Bacillota > Tissierellia > Tissierellales > Peptoniphilaceae > Gallicola > Gallicola sp. Sow4_E12. Next base: position 964 of record NZ_JBQKLI010000020.1, read on the forward strand.
AATCATAAAAGCGTACCATTCACGATTAGAAAGAATTAACAACTTTTTATTTGATGGTATATTTTTATGGAAAAGATGTTGGAGAATTGCCCTCATCTTGTTAGAGGGAACACCCGTAACTTTTTTTATCATATCAACTGCGTGCAAACAATCAATTCCATGATCGTGAGTTGATACTTCATAGGCTATTTCCCTATTTTCACCTTGTTTTTCATCAACAATATCTTTGAGTTTTATAAACTTACCAGTTCTAAAGGTGGATATAACTTTTGTCCCCATTACAAAACCATAAGACTCTAATAACTTTTCATTGTCCTTTTTAATGTTGGTTAGTTTATATTTCTTTTTGAAATAGTCATAAGCCCCATCTCGAACTAATACTTCATCTACAAACTGATAGTCTTTATTTCTATATTCTTTTACAAGTTCAAAATCTTTGCACTTTTCTTTTAAAAATAACCTCTTAACTTCATAGGCATTTCCACCCTGTATTACAGATTCTTTGTATTTTTCATCGAATGTATATAGGAAGCAAAAATCTAATAGGTCGTTGTCATAGTGCCTTGCTCTTGGCATTCTCCTTATGCGTCCTATTGTTTGTGTTTCAAAGGTTTCTGTCATATTTTCACGAAGTTTTACAAGTATCATTGCTCTCGGACAATCCCAACCCGTTGAAATAGCTTGTTTCATAATTAAAAAGTTTGATTTTGAGTCTTCCTCTGTAACATCAAGTGTATTTATCTTCTCCTCACTCAGCCATTTAGCAAGCATTTTATTTTTATAGGTGTAACCCATATTTGTTAGATGTTCTTCTACAAAATTAACTAAGGACTCACTCATATCTGGAAATTGTATTATAACTAAAGGATTGATTTTTTCTCCTATTTTCTCATACTCAGCTTTAATTTCTTTTCTCTTTTCATCTGCTTTTTGTATAAGATAAATAGTTTCACTTTCAAGGTCGTCCATCTCGTCTGCTTCAAGACCAGGGTTTATATAGAGTGCCTTTGTGATTAGACCAGAATTTATTACCTCTTCTTCTGGTATTTCATAAAATTCTGCCATCGGGTTCTTAACAGTTGTTGCAGATACTCGTATTTCTCTATCAGAATTAAGGGCATACAAAATATCATCTGCTTTTGAGGTGTTGTTCAAATGCTCCTCGTCAATAATTGTGATAAAAGAAAGTTGTTCCCTATGTGCTTCTGCAATTCTTTCAAAAAGATTTTTCTTTTCACTATCTTTAAGTGCATTATTCTTTTTATTAGTTATCATTTCCCAGTTTATAAAATAGGTGTAACCACCCTTGAAACCTTGCAGAAGAGCATCGTGTATATTCGCAGATTTTGCATGAGGAATATATTCGTCCATTTTTTCCTTTGACTGTTCCTCTAAATCTCCCTTGCCTGGAGTAAGCCAGATAAATACCTTATTAGGGTCCTGCCATAGAAGATAGTCATAGATATAAGAAAGTAGAATTATTGTTTTGCCAGAACCGGTCGGACTTTTTACAATGATTTTTCTTTTTGCATTTGGATCTGTCGTTTTATCCAAAAGATAGTTTTTGGCATCTGTTTGAAAATCAAATAAATCTAACATCATAATTCGTTCACCTCTCTTAATTCTTCTGTGAAATAATAATCTGGGATAGTAACAACTTCAAGTTTCCTTTCTTCGATACTATCCTTGATTTCATTGGTTAGTAAGATGAATGATGGAATATATAAAACACCACTTTCTTCCATTTCAGTAAGTGCTATATTTAAATCTTCATCAGACAAAATGATTCTTCTACTATTCCCATCAATCTCACACATATTTTCAAGCTCGACCATTTCTTTGATATAATCAAGAAGCTTAGATGATAAAATCTCCTCATCTTCTGAAAGTTTAGGTATAAATTCTGTTTTGTAGTATTTAAGGTTACTAGGAAGTTTTTCTACCTCGATTTCTTTTTTTCTACTTGTGTACTTATATCCCCTAATAACTTTTTTAATTCTTTTGTAACAGACATCTTCTGCTATCCCATTTTCATTATTAGTGCAAAGTATAAATTTTCTTTTTCCACCATCTTCATGATTTAATTCTATAACTGCATGCCCCGTTGTTCCGCTGCCAGCAAAAAAATCAAGATATAAACTATTATTATCAAAGATACTTAATATTCTTTTCATAAAAGCCATTTGTTTAGGGTTATCAAATTCTATATCCATATTTTTTAATAAAGTGTAGTCTGGTCTTTGGTCATCACTCATTATAGACTTTGGTCTTTGATTTCTATTTTCTGATAAATATCTTTTTATTGTAGGTAAGCTTCCATCTGTATGAAAATGAACTCTATTTTCTGCTATTAGCTCATTTAATTTCTCACTATTATATCTGAACCCTCCTGGTGGAACTGGATCTTCCTCATTTGTTAAAGGATTTATAATAGGAGTCTTATTTCCATTTTTTACTCCCCCTAAATCTCCTTTTCTGTATAGTCCGCTATCATCAAAATACCAATAATTTGTAAAATCTATAAATCTTGGGTATTTAGTTAGTTCTTTTAGTTCTTCCGTAATTTCATCATGTGATAAGCCTAGTTTTTGTAATTGTTTTACTTTTTTCTCATATTCATCTATATTATTTTTTTCTGTTTCCCATTTATTATCTTTGTGTCTAACTTGAAGCTTTTCATAGTCTTTTGAATATATTAAACAGTATTCATGACTTACAGAAACATAAAGACTTTGATTTTTTGATGAGTTTGTATTCCTAATTATATTAGCAATAAAATTTTTCTCTCCAAAAATTTGGTCACACAATAGCTTGAGTTGTCCTTGCTCATTATCATCAATGGAAATAAAAATAACTCCCTCATCAGATAACAACTCTTTTGCAATAACAAGTCTTTCACTCATAAATGAGATCCATTTGGAATGCTATATGTGTCATCTTCTCCAATTCTTGTATCGTTATAAATAAATTCTTTATTTTTTGTATTATAAGGTGGATCAATATAGATAACATCAATTTTGCCCATGTGAGTCTTTTTTAATAACTTAAGGGAATGTAGATTATCCCCCTCTAAAATAAAATTAAAATCAAAGGTATTATCTCCAATTATTTTTTTATCTTCTATTTCTCTAAAAACAGGTATGTTATGAACAAGTTGTTTGTCTACTTCTTCTTCATGTTCTTCCCAAACTAACCCATATTTTTTCTCAGTTAAGGCTGTTTCAATCTTACTAAGTGCAATCCTACTTTCATCATCTGTGTGAATTTCTTTTAGATGATTTAGGTATTCTAGCATTTCAGCTCTTCTGATTTGTGATAGATTGCTCAATTTTATTCCACCTCATTTCTATGAATTTCTATAACATCTTCAATTCTGCAATCCAATGCCAGGCAAATCTTTTCTAATGACTCTAAGTTCACATAAGAGTTTTTGCTCATTCTTGAAACTATGTTGCTTGTTATGTTTGCAGCTCTTTTTAAGTCTTCTTTGTTCATTTCTCTTTCTACCAATAAGTGCCATAATGGTTTATAAGAAATTGCCATATTATTACCCCTTATCCGTTTTATTGTTAAGATATATTATATCGTAAATAGGCTGATAAGTCACTTTAGCCTATTTTATACTTGTGCTTGCGTTAGTATTTATTGAGATAGTCCTTAGTTTTTTATGTTTCCCACTTCAAACCGTTCAAAATCGCAAGACCAAATATTCCTTTACTGGTTTACTTTAAATTCTTTTGTGTATTTTGGCATACAAAAACCCCTCCATCCGTATTCAGGATTTTGGGGTTCAGGTCATTTCATAATTAGCGTGTTCTTTAATATAATTTTGATCCTGCTGGAATATTATCATCCAACATTATTAAGTTAAGTTTTTCTTCTCCGTCGTACTCGCAAATTGCAGATATAATCATACCTTCTGAGTCGATTCCCATCATCTTACGTGGAGGAAGATTACAAATTGCAAGTAGTGTCTTTCCAATTAAGCTCTCTGCGCTGTAATATTCCTTAATCCCAGATAAAATAACTCTTTCTTTTTCAGAACCATCATCTAATGTAAATTTCAATAGTTTTTTTGATTTTGGAACTTCTTCGCAGTTCTTAACTTTTACAACTCTAAAATCAGATTTTGAGAATGTATCAAAATCAACCATGTCTTCAAATAGTGGTTCAACTTTTACTTTTGAAAAGTCGATTTTTTCTGTCGTAAGTTTGTCGTAAGTTTCGTAAGTTTCTTTTGACGAATCCCTATTTTCTGCCTTTTCTAAGCCTATTGGCTTCATCGTAGGGAATAACAATACGTCTCGAATAGACTCTTGTTTTGTCAAAAGCATGATCAGACGATCTACCCCTATACCAAGTCCGCCAGTAGGAGGAAGCCCTACTTCTAAGGCATTGATAAAGTCGTAATCCATCATTTGAGCTTCGTCATCGCCCTTTTCACGCGCTTCCACTTGTGCGTCGAAACGGCCCTTTTGATCTCTCGCATCGTTTAATTCGCTAAATGCATTTGCAATTTCGTTTCCTGCCACAAAGGCTTCAAATCTTTCCGTAAATCTTGGATCTTCAGGATTTCTTTTTGCAAGAGGACTTACTTCTACAGGGTGCTGGGTAATAAAGACAGGCTGCATTAAATGTTCTTCGCAGAAGGCTTCGAAAACTTCTGCTATTACATGTCCTCTTGTATAGTCTTCCTCTACTTGCACATTGTTTTCTTTAGCGATTTTTCTTGCTTCTTCGTCTGTTTCGATGGTTTCAAAGTCGATCCCAGAATACTCTTTGATCGCTTCAACCATAGTCAGGCGTTTCCATGGCGGAGTCAGATCTATCACTTCTTCGCCAAACTCTACTTTCATTGTTCCCAGTACATTTTGAGCGACTGTTGAAACTAGTTCTTCTGTAATACTCATCATTTCATTATAATCCACATAGGCTTGGTATAATTCGATTGCGGTGTATTCAGGATTATGAGAATGATCCATTCCTTCGTTTCGGAACATTCTTCCCATCTCGTATACTTTTTCGAATCCCCCGACGATTAATCTTTTAAGATATAATTCGTTGGCAATTCTTAAATACATATCGATATCTAATGTATTATGATGAGTGATAAAAGGTCTAGCATTTGCACCGCCGGCTATAGTGTTTAGTATCGGAGTTTCTACTTCAAGAAAATCCCGGCTGTCTAAGAAATGTCTGATTTCAGAAATAATTTTGGAACGTGTAATAAACACATCCTTTATATCTGGATTTACAATTAGATCTACGTATCTTTGACGGTATCTAAGATCTTGATCTTTCAGGCCGTGGAATTTCTCAGGAAGAATCTGCAAAGATTTTGTTAGAAGAGTTAAACTTTTCGTACGAACAGAAATTTCCCCTGTTTTTGTTTTAAAGATTTCTCCTTCAGCCCCTACAATATCTCCTACATCAAGCTGTTTTATTTTTTCGTACTCTTCTTCTCCAAAATTATTCATTTTATTGAAAAACTGAATTCTTCCAGAGGAATCTTGAATATCCATAAAGTTGACTTTGCCGTGTCCTCTTTTGGACATGATTCTTCCTGCTACGCGTACTGTTTTTTCTTCGAAATCTTCGAAGTTCTCGATAATTGTTTTCGCTAAAGTCCGATCTGTAAAATGAGTGATCTTATGGGGATCTTCTCCCTTTTCAATCAGCTGATCTAGTTTTTCTTGACGAATTTGAAGCATTTCATTTTTATTTTCGAATTCCATGAATCCTCCTATTGCTGCTATTTTATACTTTCTAATCTATATTCTATCATACCGCCTGGCGCATCTACTTGAATAGTATCTCCAACCTTCGCCCCTAAGCATGCACTTCCAACAGGAGACTCGTTTGATATTTTTCCTTTTAACGGATCTGCTTCCGCTGATCCTACGATAGTATATTCGAACTCATAATTGTTAGGATCCTTTAGAACAATTGTAGACCCTGCGCTTACAACATCTTTTTTAATCTTTGATTCTTCGATGATTTCAGCATTTTCCAGCATATTTTCTAAGATCAGGATTCTTGCTTCTACTTGAGCCTGCTCGTTTTTGGCTTCATCATAATCAGCATTTTCAGATAAATCTCCGAAACCTCTCGCAATTTTGATCTGTTCCGCAATCTCCTGTCTTCTAACTGTTTTTAAATATTCTAATTCTTCCTCGTATTGTTTATAACCTTCCTTGGTTAATAACACTTCATTTGCCATTTATATCTCTCCTCATTCTTTCTAATCCAACCATAGTAATTATAGTCAGATTTCATATCAGTGTCAAGGTTTAAGGCTTGACACCATTAAGATCGTGTACTATCCAATTTCGTTTCTAGTATTTCTTCAAGTTCAAAAGCCCTCTTCTCCGATACATAAATATTGTTCATCTGAAGCTGGTCTGTATGCTGTCCCTTATAAATATAAAATGTAATTTTTTTGCCTTTGGCTGCAGGTTTGATACGATATGTATAGATCTTTTCCCATGGATAAAACTGGCTTTTATACAGAATTCCCGTTTCATATAGACCCACTTGATATTTATTATATTCAATCGTAATCACTACAAAAATAATAGCTACAGATATTAAATAGGGCAATACATCTTTTACGATATCGCCTTCACCTAAAGCATTAATTTCAAAAAGTTTTAAGGCAGCCCATATTGTACTTACGAAGGCAAACAGGATTTCTATAAAACGATCTTCCAAAACCTTTGTTTTGTAGATATAGAGGGGATTCTTAGCTCTCATATCTCTAACGGCTATAAACGCCAGCAAAACAACCAATAATATAATAATATACATGCATTACTCCTGTTCTCTTTCAAATTCTTCTAATAGTTTGAAAATAGTTTGAAGATTATTTTCAGTGTTGATTTTATTCTTTAAAGGATTTGAATTGGGCACACCTTTTAGATACCATGCTATGTGCTTTCTCATCTCTGGAATAGCCCTTCTTTCTCCTTTTTGTGCAATTTTTAGGGAATAATGCTTTTTAATTAGTTCAACAATTTTTTGCAGACTAAGACTTTCTCCCTCTCCAAAAATATTCGGATTCTGAAGTGCTCCCCTTCCTACAAAGACTCCATCGCATAGGGTATGGCGAAACATTTTTTCGATATCTTCTTTGGAAAAAAGATCTCCATTCCCCATCACTGGAATACTTAATTCTTCTTTCAAGATCTTTATACTGTCCCAGTCCGCTTTTCCGGAATAAAAGGCTTTGCGTGTTCTGGGGTGAAGAGTTACAAAGGACACTCCTGCCTTTTCGCATATTTTTCCAATCTCGAGAAAATTGATATTTTCTTCATCCCAACCCAGCCTAAATTTGACACTGACGGGTTTTGAAGAGCTTTCTACCATCGCATTTATAATACGCTCTGCTGTTTCAGGTTCTTTCATAAGGGCAGAACCGTCCCCGTTTTTTACAACCTTCGGTGCGGGGCAGCCCATATTCAAATCAATCGAGAAGATGTCTTCTCGATGATTTAAATACTCTTTAATAACCTTTGACAAAATTTCCGGGTCTCTTCCAAAAATCTGTGCTCCTACTAGTCCCTCTTCCGGATCAATATGAAGGAGCTCTTCTGTTTTTGGATCTTTATAATAAATCCCTTTTGCAGAAACCATTTCAGTAAAACTAAACTGGCAGCCTCTTTCTCTTATAATCTTGCGAAAGGAGGAATCGGTAATTCCTGCTAGAGGAGCCATTCCTATTAATTTTTCAAATTCTTTATTTCCTATTTTAAGCATATTCTGTTTTCTTTCTTTTATTTCGGTCATAAATCATTTTTAACCCGTCTAATGTCAGCATTTTATCTACTTTTTCGATATATCTGCTGTTTTGGCTGATAAGGGCGGAGAATCCCCCGGTTCCTAAGATTTTAACATCCTTCTCCTCTTTGCCTTTTTCCTCAAGCATTCTTTCAATAATAGAATCCACAAGACCTATATAACCGTATACCAGCCCAGATTGAATACTTTCTACTGTAGATTTTCCAATTACTTTTTTTGGAGTGTCTATTTCAATTTTTGGAAGTTTTGAAGTCTTCATAAAAAGAGCTTCGGAAGAAATAGCAAGTCCTGGTGCTATCGCTCCTCCCAGATACTCCCCTTCCTCTGTTATATAATCAAATGTTATTGCTGTACCGATATCGATTATAATCAAAGGTCCGCCGTATTTCTTAAATCCTGCTGCTGCATTGACTATTCGGTCGGAACCGACTTCTTTTGGATTGCCATACCCATTTATGATCCCGGTATCTGTTAAATGATTGATAATATATGGTTTGATTCCTAAATACCTGCTGCAGGCAGCAGGTATAGTATGCATTAGATTCGGGACTACAGAGGATATTATAATATCTTCTATATCGTGATAGGAAATACCATGAATTTCCATAATTTGGCGAAATTCCATTCCATATTCATCGGAGGTTTTATTCTCTTTCGTTGCAATGCGCCAATCTTTGATTAATTCATCGTCCTTATATATACCGCATACGATATTTGTATTTCCAATGTCGATTACTAATAAAATAGGTCTCACCCTTTCTGAATTACTCGATCGATAGGAAGATTTCCTCATAGGAAGGCAGATCATAGTTTCTGCTGCTGCATAATCTTTCGATCTCATCTGCACTCTTGCGTATTTTATCTAAGAAAGGAAGCATATTTTCTTGGATAAAGACTGCTCTTTCCAATTTATCTTCAATTTCTTTTTGTTTCTCAAAATATTCATTGATACTATTGATTCCATCCATCAGCTGCTTTATTAAGTCATTTAAATGCTGAATGCGGTTTTCTATAGCTGGATTTTCCACATAATCCAGTACTTTTGCCATATCGATCAGCTCATCTCTCGCCGCAGGAATAATATCTTTATTCATCAGCCATTCAATGGTCCGCAGCTCTAGTAAATGAGTATCGATTATATTATCAATTCCAATAGTAAAGAGGGCTTCCATTTCTCTTCTCTTAAGAATATTATTTTCTTCAAAAATTTCAAACTTCGCATCCTTCATACAAGCGATAATAGAATCTAAGAATGTTTTATAATTTGGAAGCCCTCGTCTTTCTGCCTCTTCTTCCCATTCTTTTGAATAATTATCTCCGCCGTACAAGATCCGCTGATGTTTTTTTATAGTCTCCCGAACTAATGAAAAAGCTTTTTCTCTGCGGTTTTCTACCTTTTCCTCTTCTAGTGCATCGGCATATCTTTGGAGAACACTTCCTACTGCCGTATTTAAAACGATATTAATATCCGCTGCAGACTGAGAAGAGCCTAGCATCCTAAACTCGAATTTATTTCCTGTATAGGCAAAAGGAGATGTTCTGTTTCGATCTGTTAGATCGTGGGGAACTTCTTTTAGATTATGGATCTTAAAATCATTGCTTTCAATGGTTGGATCAATATTTTCATCAACGAAGCTTAAAAGAAGTCTTTCCAGGTCTAGTCCCATAAATATAGACAAGATTGATGGCGGTGCTTCGTCTCCCCCTAAGCGGTAATCATTTCTCGGCGATGCGGAAGCAAATCGCAGAAGACCTGCATAATCGTCAACAGCCTCCATCACTGCTGTTACGAAAAGAAGAAATAATATATTGTTCTCTGGATTGTCTCCTGGATCAAACAAGTTTTGTCCGTAATTTGTAGTGACACTCCAGTTGTTATGCTTGCCGGAACCGTTCATTCCTTTAAAAGGCTTTTCATGAAGAAGACAGACTAAACCATGTTTTAATGCTGTTTTCTTTAATACTTCCATGCAAATCTGATTATCATCGATGGCAACATTGGTATTTTCATAAAGTATAGCTAATTCAAATTGGCAAGGAGCTACTTCATTATGCTCTGTTTTTGCAAATATTCCAAGTTTCCATAGCTCTTCGTCCACATCGCTGTAAAAATTCGAAACACGCTCTGGGATCAATCCAAAATAGTGCTGGCTTTCTTCTTGAGTTTTAGGAGGTTTTGCTCCGATTAATGTTCTACCTGTATTTCGGAGATCCTGGCGTTTTTCATATACTTCTTTATCGATCAAGAAAAACTCCTGCTCAAGTCCAACCTTAGTGCGAAGACGATAGATATGCTCTTCGCTAAAAAAGTTTACAACACGTGTTCCCTGCTCCGAAATAAAATCCATACTTTTTAGAAGAGGGTATTTTTTGTCCAATGTCTCTCCGCGAAAAGATACGAAGATAGACGGAATATACATTACTTTGTCGATGATAAAGGAGTTTGCAGTATAATCCCAATACGTATATCCTCTCGCTTCGAAGGTAGATCTCATTCCTCCGCTGGGAAAAGATGAAGCGTCCGGCTCTCCCTTTATTAATTCGCTGCCTGAGAAGCGTATAATCGATTCCTGATCTTTTCCTCTGTCTAAAAATGCATCCTGCTTCTTAGCAGTCATTCCATTTAGAGGCTGAAACCAATGGGCATAATGTGTAGCGCCATTTTCAATAGCCCACTCTTTCATAGCGTGGGCTATCGAATCCGCTGTTTGTATATCTAACGCTTCTTCTTTTCTTACTGCATTTTTCCATTTTATATATGTTGGATAAGGCAGGCTTTTTTTCATTCGTTTTTTATCAAAAGTTGAAATACCGAAATCATGTATTCGAGATTCTTTCATAAGACCTCCTAAATTAAAAAAGAAAAGATTGGTCAACCAAAAGGAAGCCAATCGACTTTCATTCACTACTATTTTTTTATTATATATAGAACATTTCTACCCTGTCAAGCAAGAAATGAAGGCTTTCCCTAGGATAACCTTCATTTCGAATAAAACTTATTTTTTTCTCTTTTTATACTGTCGGATAAGTGCGTTGATCGACTCTTGATCCTCTGGACGGACAGGAATCATTCGAGCGGCTTTCTTGCCCTTATCGATAACCTGAAGATGAAGAAATTTTCCATCCTCGCCAAATCCCCACTGCTTAATGTCTGACCATAATGTCAGCTTCCCGTTATAGTAGATACCGTTTGAGCCTACAAGAATTTTCTCATAGGTAAGATAGATAAATGCTATTCCAAGGGCTACATATACGATAGCCATCAGGTTAAAATCTACAATCAAGTAGAATACACCTAAGGCAAAAAGCGCACCGGATGATATCGCCATCATAATCCGAATTCTCTGCGAAAAACCTTGAACCGGTTCTTGGAGTTTCTTGCGGTTTTTATAACCGTCATACATTTGTTTTCCGACAAACAGCAAGACTAGAATAAATAAAATTTCAAATATACCTTGTCCTTGACCACCCATTTATTCTTCGCCTCTTTCTTTCTCTTGCTCCATGTCTATTGTTTCTTCAATGATCTCGTCTATTTTCTTTACTTCTTCCAGCTCCTCAGGAGGTTCTGCTGTCAGTTCCTCTCCGTGGGCATAAGCTGTGTAAAGCGTTTCAAATTCCTTAGAATCGATCGTTTCTTTTTCAAGAAGTAATTTTGCAAGTTTATGAAGAAGTCCTACATTGTCTTCTAAAAGCTTCAAAGCTGTCTGATAAGCTTGTTCAATCAGATGGCGGATTTCGCTGTCGATATCCGATGCTACTTCTTCAGAATAATTCTTCATATGACCGAAATCTTTTCCTACAAAAACTTCCTCATCATCAGATCCATACATAATCGGTCCAAGCTTTTGGCTCATACCGTATTTTGTAACCATAGCTCTTGCAATCTTCGTTGCTCTTTCGATATCGTTGCTTGCTCCTGTGGAGATATCATCTAAAACCACCGCCTCGGCAGCACGGCCTCCCAATAAAGAAACAAGCTGATGCTTCATTCCATTTCTTGTCATATATCTTCGATCTTCTTGAGGAATATAAGCCGTAAATCCTCCAGCTCGGCCCCGCGGAACGATTGTAATCATATGAACAGGATCCTGATCCGGCAAAAGTCTGGATACGATAGCATGTCCAGATTCGTGATAGGCTGTTAATACTCTTTCTTTTTCAATAACAACAGCCGACTTCTTCTCTGGTCCTGCAACGACTTTTATCGCCGCTTCGTCGAAGATCCATTTAGGGATCGTTTTTAAATTATTTCTCGCAGCTAAAAGAGCTGCCTCATTGCAAAGATTTTCTAAGTCAGCAGGTGTAAATCCTGTCGTTGTTTTTGCGATGTCTTTAAGTTCTACATCTTCGTCTAGTTTCTTGTTTTTCGTATGAACTTCTAAAATGGCTTCTCTTTCTCTTACATCTGGAAGACCGATAAATATCTGACGGTCAAATCGTCCAGGTCTAAGAATTGCAGGATCCAGTATATCTGGCCTGTTTGTAGCCGCCATAACGATTATACCTTCATTCTTTCCGAAACCGTCCATTTCTACTAGAAGCTGGTTTAAGGTTTGTTCTCTTTCGTCGTGGCCTCCGCCAAGACCTGCCCCTCTTTTTCGGCCTACAGCGTCGATCTCATCGATAAAGATGATACATGGCGAATTCTTCTTTGCTTGTTCGAATAAATCACGAACTCTAGAAGCTCCAACCCCTACAAACATCTCTACAAAGTCTGATCCGGAGATACTGAAAAACGGAACTTTTGCCTCTCCTGCAACGGCTCTTGATAGATAAGTCTTTCCTGTTCCAGGAGGACCTACCATCAGCACCCCTTTCGGAATTCTAGCTCCAATTTCGATATATTTTTTAGGATTTTTAAGAAAATCAACTATTTCTTCTAATTCTTCTTTTTCCTCTTTCAATCCGGCAACGTCTGCAAAAGAAACGGCAACGCCGTTTTCTTTGTTTAATTTCGCCTTGCTCTTACCGAAATTCATGACTTTTCCATTACTGCCCTGTGTCTTGCTCATAAACACATACCATAAAACGCCCAGTCCTGCGAATATGATTAAAGTCCGCAGTAATTCAATATACCATGGAGTTTGAGGTATGGCTTCCTCGGTATATTTCAGCTGTCCCGTTTCAATGGGTTCTTTTAAATAATTTGCATAAAAATATTCCTTTAATTCACTAGGCAAATAGGTAGTGAATTCCGTATTTTCAGCGTCCTTTAATGTACCTTTCCATTTATCGCCCTGAACAGTAAGGTTTTTAACTTCCGAATTGCTGATATTTTGTACTAACTCATCTACAGTAACTTCTTTGACCTCAGTTACATTCTGGTTGAACACAGTCAAAAGATAAGCAATTATCACTAAAGGAACGAGATAAATCAACAAACTTTTTAATACTTTTTTCAATAAATCTTACCTCCTTCCAAATTTTACATCATTCTACTATATTATCAAATGCTCCTGTTATTTTCAATTATTCTCATAGACTTCTTCTTTAAGGCTTGCTATATAAGGAAGATTTCTATAATCTTGAGCATAATCTAGACCATATCCTATAATAAACTCGTCCTTGATATGAAAACCTAGATAGGACACATCTACATTTACTAAACGTCTTTCCGGCTTGTCCAAAAGAGCAGCTATCTTGACTGAATTTGCTCCTCTGTTTTCTAAATTTTTGATTAAATAGTTCAGAGTTAAACCCGTATCGACGATATCTTCTACTACCAGCACATCTTTTCCTTCGATATCTTCCTCCAAATCTTTTAAAATCCGCACAACTCCGCTGGACTTAGAAGAATCGCCATAACTGGATAAAGCCATAAAGTCGATGGTTACAGGCAGCTCTATTTCTTTTAAAAGATCCGTCATAAAGAAAATAGCGCCTCTGAGAATTCCTATTACAATTAAATCTTTGCCTTTGTAATCTCGGGTAATCTCCGCCCCCATCTCTTCTATTCTTTCTTTTATTTGTTCTTGATCGTAAATGAGTTCCTTCATTATTTTTTTAATAGCTGGATTGATTCTTTGAGTCATATCTTCCTCCATGTAATTTCGACGACTTCCTCGTCTTCTATTTGAACAAGATGCCAATTGCTTCTTCTTATTCCCGGTATCCAAATTATTTTTTCTTCGCTGATCAATAAAGGAATTCGATCTCTTTTAAACTGGGGAATTTTTTCATCAATAAAAAAATCTTTTAGTTTCTTCTCCCCCGGTGCATTAAAAGGAAAAAAGCGATCTCCATTTTTTCGATTTCTCAAATATAGGGGACACTTTAATAGATCTGTCGAAAAATATACAGCATTTCTTTTTTTCTGATCCGATACTTTTATTTTATCAGCTCTAATAATATACCCATTAATATAACAATCTTTTCCTAAAATAAGATTTATTTCTATTGGATCTTGCTTTTTTTCTTTATACACCCATAGACGATTCTGATCCTTCAGCCAGGTATATCCTGCAAGATACTCTTTTTTTCCTTTTTCTTTGCTGCAAAGACCTGTTATTCTATCTAGATGTTCTTGACCTATATTTTTACGATTCCCCTTGAGCTCTTCGATTAGTTTTATAATTATTCTATACTGAAGACTCGGATGCAGCTCTTTCCATAAATCTAAGTCTAAATAACAAAAGGAATCTTCGTCTTTTTTTACAACTTTATCAAAATAAAAGGCACTTTCTTGTTCTAGAAAATCATCATCCCGATGCAAGGAAGAAGACATCCGAAGGATCGACGCTTTAAAATTCGGGTTATATTCCTCTAGAGAGGGGATTAATAGATTACGGATTCGGTTTCGATTATAGTCGTTCTCTTCATTTGTTGAATCGATGCAGTAGGAAATATCACATTCTTGTAAATACTTTATAATGTCTTCTTTGTAAATCTCAAGAAGAGGCCGAACAATCCCCGCCTTCTCAAATTCCATTCCTGCAAGACCAGTTATAGCCGCCCCTCGAATAAGATTTTGAAGAATCGTTTCTACTTGATCATCAGCATGATGAGCAACTGCTATTTTGCTGTTCGCCCATTTGTTGGCGATACGATGGAATCGGTCATAACGGATTTTTCTTCCAGCTTCTTCTAAAGAAAGTTTGTCTTTTCTGCTATAGGACTGAATGTCAATCCGGAAAGCATAAAAGGGCAGATTATATTGAAGACAGAACTGTCTGCAGAATTCTTCATCATGAAGAGCTTCTATTCCTCGAAGAAGATGATTGACATGGCAGCAGTGTATAAAAAAGGGAACCCTCTTTCTATATTCTAAAAGAACCTCCACTAAGAAAAGGGAATCAGCTCCTCCTGAGAAACCAACTATAATATGCTGATTTCTTTCTATGAGTTTATATTTCTCTATGGTCTTAATAATATGTTCTATCATCTAAACTCCTAAATAAAAAAACCGGTATGAACCGGTTTTGCTAATTTTTTGAACGATATCTCTGTCCGGCTCCCCTTTTGCCATCTCTGGAACGGAGCTGATCATATTTTTCGCTGCTGTCTTTCATAAATTGGCTTAGTTTGTCTTCAAAGGATACCTCTGATGTATTCTCCGGTTTTGACCATTCTGGTGCTTCTCTTTTTTTCTTTGGAAAACTTTTCTTAGGAAGCTCTTTTTTAACTTCCAATGCCTTTAAAGAAAGTCCGATTTTCCCTTCTTTTACTGTGAGAACCTTTACTTTGACATCTTGGCCGCGTTCTACATAATCATCTACTTTCTCCACATAATCATTTGAAATTTCTGAAATATGTATTAGTCCGTTTTTCCCCTCCGGCAATGAAACAAATGCCCCAAAATTCGTGGTACCGGTAATTTTCCCTTCAATGATATCACCTACTGCTATAGACATCTACTGTGTAATCCTCCCTAATTCTTATTATAAATTGATTATATTTGATTTATAATTTAAAGTCAATGAAACAGCCTCTTCAGCTATTTCTGCTGCTCTTTCGCCGGAGTTTTTCCTTCGTCTTCGATAATTTTCTCATTAGCCTTTATCATGCCTAGACGCTCTCTAGCTACCTGCTCAACAAATTCCATGCTCTCTCTTCGTTTATATTGATCTTCAAGTACAGCTATTTCTTTGTTTAAATCATTAATTTTATCTAATTCTTCTTGTTTCTGCTCTTTTAAAGCAATGCTTTGTTGTGTCTGCTCTAAAAATATATTGCCGAAATAAACACCTAAAATAATTAAAACGGATAGAAAAAGGAATCTAAATCTTTTTTGCTTTCTATTTCTTCTGTTTTTTCTTTTTTTCATATGCTACTCCATTATTTCGTACATATTTTCTCCATCGTTCTTTTTCGGATTTTCTATAAGTTCGATGATCTTTACTTTCATCGTTCCCGTTCCAAAACGAATTTCTACAACATCTCCTGGACTGACTTCAACGCCCGGTTTTACAGTTTTTCCATTTACCGAGACCCTGCCGCCTTCACAGGCTTCTTTCGCTACAGTTCTTCGCTTTATAATACGAGAGTTTTTTAAGAATTTATCAATTCTCATTTTTTCACCTCTTTTTAAGTATATCATAATACCTTATTTAATTTATGGTTTTTTCGTACACTGAATAATCTTTCTTCTGATCTTCTTGAAGTAGATAATCGTATCTTTCTAAATACTTCTTCTCGCTGCCATAAGCCTTAACTTGAATTTTCTTGATTCCTTTTTCACATGCTCTTTCCTCTATCGTTTCAAGCAGCTCAAGGGGTCCTTCTCCAAAGGATATATTCGATATCGCAAATTCTTCTACAATAAGTTTATCTTTTTCTATCTTGTAGAGAAGTACAGCTTCTAGTTTTTCTTTATTAAAATAGCCTAGATGGATAAAATCCTTCTCTTTTTCTGGACTGATTTTAAATGCGCTTTTTCCGGTTATATTTCGATGCTCGTTGTTTCGAATAAAAAGAGATTTCACATATTCCTTAGATTTAACACGAATTTCTTTAACTGGAATTTCCTGATCTCCCCGATCTTCCCTTAAAATAAGTTTAATATTTCTCATATCTTTGAAAATATAATCCGCTCTTTCTTGGTCAAATCCAAACCGGTCGTCTTCTCTTGCCGCAACTATCATTCCTGCTTCTTTTGCTGACTCAATCCCATAAGACGAATCTTCTACTGCCATACACTCTTCCGGTTTTAAACCAAGACGTTTCGCTGTTGTTAGATAAATCTCCGGATGAGGCTTTGAATCTTCGAAATCGTGGCCGCTTAATATAACTGGAAAATATTCCGTTATTCCGCACTCCTCAAGCACATGGCTGATATTTTCCGGAGAGGAGGAAGAAGCCAAAGCCAGTTTATAGCCTTTCGCCCTTAAATCTCTTAGTAGAAGTTTTATTTCAGGATAGAGTATTTCTTTATAATCCACCGGTTTATCCTTGAAATAAGAATTATAATCCAGAGTAAATTCATCCTGAGCTAATTCTTTTCCGATAATTTCACAAATCATGCGTAAAGTGTCTTTATGGGATGACCCCACTACTTTCAAGAGATCCCTATCGTCAAAGAGATGTTCTTTGTACTCTAAGTATTCTATCATTCGTTTATAATAAACAGGTTCGCTGTCTATAATGACCCCGTCCATATCAAAAATTACTGCTTTAATCATTTAACGCCCTCCATACTATCCTATTATTATAATACTATAAAAAAAATAGAACAGTAAAAATATATGATAAAAGGCAAGATTTTCATCCTGCCCTTTTTATGAATAAAAATAAATTATATAACACGAGCCTCTCCGCTGTATACAACACCTGCAGCAGGATCGATGGTAATCTCTTCCCCATTTTCAAATATTTCCATGGCATTTTCAACTCCAACAAGTGTTGGGATTTTTAAATGAAGTCCCACAATCGCAGCATGGCTTGTAAGACCGCCCTCTTCAACAATTACACCGGAAGCTATCTGGAAGAATGGAACGATCTCAGCATCTGTAGACTGAGATACTAGGATATCGCCTTCTTTAAATTCTGATAATTCCTCAGGAGTATTTCCCTTTCGAACAGTTCCAAATGCAGAATGGAAACCAATCCCCATTCCCTTTGCTCTGATTTTCCCTACTGTATGGACTTTTATTAAATTCGTAGTACCTTTTACTCCCACAGGAAGTCCTGCTGTAATAACAATCAGATCTCCTTGTTTAATATATTTTCTTTCCAAAGCAACAGCTATCGAGTTTTCAATCACTGTATCTGTATCTTTAGACCAGCTTGTCAATAGCGGATAAACACCCCACACCAAGGTTAAGCTGTTCATAACATCTTCAGAAGTTGTGGTAGCAATAATCGGAGCTTTTGGTCTGAATTTTGATACGACTTTTGCTGTCGCTCCTGATGCAGTTGCAGATATAATTGCTTCAGCATTTAATTCATCTACCATCTCTTTTGTAGAACGGCTTATCGCATTTGTTGTAGATGCTACATGCCATTTAAGCCTTTTTTCCATCCGTTCTGTGTATTCGGTAGATGCTTCTGTAGTGATTGCGATATCATGCATAACCTTTACAGCTTCCACAGGATAATTTCCTGCAGCCGTTTCTCCAGAAAGCATAATAGCATCTGTCCCATCTAAAATTGCATTTGCCACATCTGTAACTTCAGCTCTTGTTGGTCTTGGATTTCTAGTCATCGAATCCAGCATTTGTGTTGCTGTAATAACCGGCTTCCCTGCAAAAGAGGTTTTTCGTATCATCTCTTTTTGTACGATCGGCATTGTTTCTGTACGTATCTCAACCCCTAAATCTCCTCTAGCAACCATAATTCCGTCGGATACTTCGATGATACTATCTAGATTATCTACTCCTTCTTGAGACTCAATTTTTGAAATGATTTGTATATTGTTGCCTTTATTGTCTTCTAAAATCTTTCGAATATCTAAAACATCCTCTGCTTTTCGAATAAAAGAGGCTGCTATAAAATTCACCCCGTTTTCAATACCGAATTTTATATCTGAAATATCTTTTTCAGTTAATGAAGGAAGCTGTATATTCGTATTCGGAACATTGACCCCTTTTCGAGATTTTAAAATTCCGTAGTTTTGAGCTTCCATAATAATTTCAGTTTCTGTCACGTCTAGTATTTTAAAAGCAACAAGTCCATCATCGATTAAGATGCTTCCTCCGACTTGGACATCTTGAGGAAGTCCTTTGTAGCTTATAGAACAGCGGTCTTGATCGCCGATAATATCTTCAGTCGTCAACGTGAACTTATCTCCTAATGACAGCTGAACTTGATCGACACCAAAATCTCCAAGACGAATCTCTGGTCCTTTAGTATCAAGCATAATTCCTATAGCAAGGTCCAGTTCTTCTCTCGCAGCTTTAATGTTTTTAATCCTCTGAAGATGTTCTTCATGGTTCCCATGAGAAAAGTTAAGCCTGCAGACATTCATTCCACTTTTCATTAATTCTTTTAAAACTTCTATACTGTCTGATGCTGGTCCTATGGTACATACAATTTTTGTACTCTTCATAAATCCTCCTATCTAAATTGAAATTTCATTTGCTATACTGTAAAGCTCTTGATTCAATTCATTTGTTGTTTCTACCGCTTCTGTAATATCCATATCCACAATCTGGCCTCTTTGAGTTGCCAGAGCCAATGCAGATTTTCCTTCTAAAAGCAGCTCTACTGCTTTGTTCCCCATTTCCGTCGCTAAAATTCTATCGTAGGCGCAAGGAGATCCACCACGCTGAACATGACCCAGCATTGTCGCCTTCGTTTCAATTCCTGTTCGTTTCTGCAGCTCTTCCTTTAATTCAGAAGCTTTTCCTGCCCCTTCTGCTAAAACGATAATATGATGTCTTTTTCCTCTTTTTCGTCCTTGGAGAATTTTCTTGCTGATCGCATCGATATCGAATGGCTCTTCAGGAATAACAATACTTTCTGCCCCGCCTGCAACTCCTGCATACAGAGCAAGGTCTCCGCAGTTTCTGCCCATTACTTCTACAACATTTGCTCTTCCGTGAGAAGAGGAAGTATCTCTTAATTTTCCTATCGCATCAATGACTGTTTCTATCGCGGTCCAAAAACCAATCGTATAATCTGTATAACCCATGTCGTTGTCGATGGTCCCGGGAAGTCCGATGGTTTTAATGCCCATGTCGCTTAACGCTTTAGCCCCTTTAAAGGAGCCGTCTCCGCCGATAACGATAAGACCTTCTATCCCAAAATCTTTTATAATATTAAAAGCTTTCTTTCTTCCAGCTTCTGTCATAAACTCATCGCTTCGGGCAGAACCTAAGATAGTACCTCCCCTTTGGATAATGTCGGCAACGGAAGAAACATTCATCTCGTAAATATTTCCATTAATCAGCCCGTCATATCCGTAGCGGATACCCATGACTCGAATTCCGTTGAATATGCAAGTTCTTGCTATCGATCGAACTGCCGCATTCATTCCCGGGGCGTCTCCCCCGCTTGTTAATACACCTATCGTTCTCATAAAACACCTCTTTCTATACTACTTTAACATTTTGTTTTCCCAGTCTTTTTTCTAATTCTTTTATAAGATTTTCATCCTCTGCATCTGCCCACATTTCCTTTTTTAAAACAAAACTTTTTCCAGAATGGGAAAAATAAAACTGAATCGGGCTCTTTTGTTCTCCGGTGTAGCTGCGCAGAAATATTTTTATGTCTTCTACTGTCTGCGACTCTATGGATGGTGTTATTTTAATATATATTTTTTCAGAGGGTAAATTCTTGTCTAGTTCTTCTACTTTATCTACAATCAGTTTAGGTTCTTCCATTTCGCTTAAAGAAAGTCTTCCCTTCACCATAAGAACCTGATCTTCTATCATTAACGAGCTGTATCTATCGTATAATTTCGGAAATACGATTAATTCGATCATACCATATAAATCTTCAAATTTGACAAATTCCATAAGCTGATTGTTTCTCGTAAATTTTTTATTGACCGATTCGACAATTCCTACCATTGTCACTTCTTTTTGATCCCACTTCGCTTCTGCAAGAGAAATCTCTTCTTTTAAATCAATCATTGTAAAATTCGAATATTTGTTGATCCATTCCTCGTAGGGACGAAGAGGGTGATCTGTTAGATAAACCCCTAAAACTTCCTTTTCAAATTTTAAAAGATCTTTTTTATTATACTCTTGATGATTTTTATACTGAATTTCAGAGACCGGCTTGGGTCCATCTTCTTCCATAATGTCGAAAAGAGATTTTTGTCCCGGCACATTTTTCTTTGCTGTATTTTGTACAGAATCTATAACCGCCGAATACTCTAACATCAGTCCGGATCTTGTATAGCCAAGACTTGAAAAAGCACCTGCTTTAATCAGACTTTCCATCCCTCTTTTATTAAGAGCTGTGGAATCAACTGCCGTTACCCGCTCAACGAACTCTCTAAAGTCCGTAAACAAGCCTCCTGCTTGTCTTGCCTTTACAATGGCTTCGATTAAAGCGCCGCCAACATTTTTAATCGCCATCATTCCAAAACGAATCGCTTCATTTTGTACTGTAAACTTTTTATTCGAATAGTTTACATCCGGCGGCAAAATAGCAAGGTCAAGTCTTCTGGATTCTTGTATATATAATGAAATTTGAGGGGTATTTCCCATTACAGAGCTCATCAAAGCAGCCATAAATTCCAGCGGATAGTAATGTTTCAGCCATGCGGTTCTCATAGCCACTAGAGAATAGGCAGCTGAGTGGGACTTGTTAAAGGCATATTTTGCAAAATCAATCATTAAATCGTAGATTTCATTTGCAATCTCCGCAGAGATCCCTTTTCTCAAAGTACCTTCTACCAAGATTTCACCATCTGCTCCATCTTCCCCATAGATAAATCTTTTTCGTTCCGCTTCCATTACATCCATTTTCTTTTTACCCATTGCCCGCCTCAAGTTATCAGCTTGGCCTAAAGAAAAGCCTGCCAGCTGCTGAACAATCTGCATTACCTGCTCTTGATATACAATAGTACCGTAAGTTTCTGACAAAATCGGTTTTAAAGCAGGATGAAGATATTTTATATCTTCGGGATGATTTTTGTTATGAATATAGGTGGGAATTTCGTTCATAGGACCAGGTCTGAAAAGGGAATTCGCAGCGATTAGATCATTAAAGCGGGTAGGCTTTAGCTCTTTTAAAAAGTTTCGCATTCCCGAGGACTCAAACTGAAAGATTCCAAGGGTCTCAGCCACAGTAAACATTGAAAGCACCTCAGAGTCGTTTTCATCCATGTCTTCGACTTTTAGCAAATTTCCTTCCTTCTCGTTGATCATATCAACCGCATCTTGAATCACCGTTAGCGTTCTAAGGCCTAAGAAATCCATTTTAAGAAGTCCCAATTCCTCTAATTCAGTCATATTGCACTGGGTAATAATAGCATCTTTGTTTTTTGCAAGGGATACATATTCCATTATCGGCTTTCTGGAAATCACAACACCGGCAGCATGAGTAGACGTATGTCTTGGAGTTCCTTCTACCCTCAGTGCAATATCGATAAGACGGCGTGTTTCCGGATTGGATTCATAGCTGTTCTTAAATTCATTGCTTATTTCAAGAGCCTTTGAAATCGTCATATCCAACTGCATAGGGATTTGTTTGGCAATTTCATCTACTTTTTTGTAATCCATATCGAGGACTCTTCCTACGTCTCGAATCGCCCCCCTTGCGCCCATTGTACCGAAAGTGACAATCTGTGCTACTTTCTCTGCTCCGTATTTTTTAACCACATACTGTATCACTTCGTCTCTTCTTTCATAGCAAAAGTCGATATCAATATCCGGCATGGAAACCCTCTCTGGATTTAAGAATCGTTCAAAAAGCAGATCATAATCTAAAGGATCAATATCCGTTATCCCTAAAGCAAAACTGACAATACTCCCTGCTGCAGAACCCCGACCCGGACCGACCGGAATCTTTTCTTCCTTCGCGAAACGAATAAAATCCCAGACAATCAGAAAATAATCCACATAGCCCATTTTTTCGATGGTTTGAAGCTCAAATTCTGCTCGTTCTTGAATTTCCTCTGTAATTTTTTCATAGCGATTTTCCAAACCGGACTTTGTAAGTTCCCTTAGATAACTTACATTCGTATGTTCTTTCGGTATTTCAAAATAGGGAAGATGGAGGTTTCCAAACTCCAGTTCTACATTGCATCGTTCTGCAATTTTCTCAGTATTTGTCAAAGCTTCTTTATAATCGCCAAACAAGTTTTCCATCTCTTCCGGGCTTCGAAGATAGAATTCTCCTGGAGCATACTGCATCTTTCCTTCACTATTCTTTTGTTCCAATGTTGTTCCCATTTGAATAGCAAGAATAATATCATGGATTTTCCAGTCATCTTTATTTACATAATGGATATCGTTTGTTGCAACCAGAGGTATTCCTGTCTCAGAGGAGATTCTAGGAATTTCTTCCAGTATTCTTTCGTCTTCCCGCATGCCATGATTTTGAAGTTCTAAATAAAAATTATCTTCTCCAAAAATCTCCTGAAGTTCAATAGCGGATTCTTTCGCAGTTTCATAATCGTTTTTAAAAACAAGATCTTCTTGGACTTTTCCCTTCAGACATGCAGACAGAGCGATAATTCCTTTGTGATATTTTCTTAAAACAGAATAGTCGACTCGAGGCTTATAATAAAAGCCTTTAATATAACCTAAAGAAACAATTTTCATCAAGTTTTCATAGCCTTCTTGATCTTTTGCCAATAATATTAAGTGATTATAGCGTTTGTTCTGAGCGCTTTTTTCTAAATAATCACCATTTACTGTATAGATTTCACATCCTAAGATGGGTTTGATTCCTCTTTTCACGGCTTCTTTATAAAACTGCACCACACCAAACATCGATCCGTGATCTGTAATGGCGATATTTTTCATCCCCAGTTCTTGGCAGCGGTCTAAAAGCTCCGGTATCGGAGAGTAGCCGTCCAAAAGACTATAAGCTGTATGGACATGTAAATGTGTAAATTGAACCATAATTCCTCCTTTCTCTTCCTAAAATAAAAAACAAAGAAATCTAGAGTGATTTCTTTGTCAATTCTTCTGCTATTTTCTCGATTTTTTTCAGTTTATAATTGACACCTGATCTAGACTGCTGAGGCTTCATTAATTCTCCTATGGATTTCAAGGATGCATCTGGATGATGCAGCCGTATGAGCGCCACTTCCTTAAGATTATCCGGCAGATTTTCAATACCGATCTTTAGGATCGCTTTTTTCTGCTTCATCGCAGCAGCTACTGTTTTATCGATATTCGCAGTTTCGCAATTGATAACTCGGTTGATATTGTTTTTCAAGTCCTTCATAGCGCGTATGTCTTCCAGCTTTAAAACTGATTGGTACGCTTCCATAAAAGATAATATATCCGATATCATCTCGCTGTCCTTATAATAGAAAATATACTGATCTTTTCTCTTCGTTATCTTTCCGAATAAGTCTACAGAATCCATCAATTCTTTTATCCGTACTGCTTCCGACTCGTCATCAAATACGATCTCCAAATGATACATCTTTTCAGGATTTGCGATGGATCCGGCCCCTAAAAAACATCCTCTTATATAGGAACGGATTTTACGGTTCGTATTGATAAGCTTTTGAGGAATTTCCCCTGTCAGGCTGATAATAAAGGATGGTTCATAGCCTCCGTCTTCCATCAGCTTCACAAAAACATCTTCTGAATCAATTAATACTTTATAAATGGTCTTTCGTCGTAATTGATTTCTTTTTACTGCTGAAATTTTCGCATCATAATTATAAAGAGTTTTTATAAGAAGGAAGATTCTTCTCGCAACAGGATTGTTTTCTGTGGAAAACTGAATCCTCATATGACCGCCTTGGATCATAAGAATTGCATTGACTCTTAATAATGCAACAATTTCTGATTTCATTTCTTCAGCACTTCCAAGGGGTGTTTTTGAGAGCTCCCCTTTTACATTATTGGAATAAGACATTTACTTACCTCTGTCCTTATTATAAAAATACTTTGTTTTCCGAATCATATTTTTCTCTGCATCGTGCTTTATATAATGAATTGCCTTATCAAAAGGCATATAAACGGCTTCTGTAAATCCTTCTTCTTTTTGCGGGATAAGATTTGTATCTTTCGATTCCATATAATAATAATGAACAGTTTTTTGCACTTTATCTCCCTCAATATGCTGATACCAATATTTCACATAACCGATATAACGTACAATTTCTGCCCGCAGGCCAGATTCTTCCCTTACTTCACGCAGTGCTGCTTTCTCTCTGGATTCACCCTCTTCAAGTCTGCCTTTCGGCAAAACCCATTCTCCTCGGAATTTTCTAAGTACAGCAACTTTACCTTTGTGAACAACGACTCCTCCTGCACTTATTTCTTCCATTCAATAACCTCCTTGAATCTGATAATCAAACAACTTATAATATTATACTATAAAAAGGAGGAGCTTACACATTTTTTAAATCAGCGGATTTCAAAACCTTCTTCTTCGATTTCTTCAATCTGCTCTTCTTCCTTGTACTCGATTGATATAAATCTTTGGCTTGATATATTTTCGATGAGCTGCTGTATTTTCTCTTTTGTCCCCTGTACTTCCATCTCAACGGTTCCATCGGATAAATTTCTGACCCATCCTGTCAGACCTATTAAATTTGCTTCTGTATAAGAACTGTAACGAAAACCAACACCTTGCACCCTGCCATAAAAAAGAATTCTTTTACGCATATTCTTCTCCTAATCTACAAAATATTTGCAAAAATCATTGATAATCGCTTTCATTGCCATTTCTGAATCTGTCCGGATATAATTGAGCTTAACATCTACAAAAGGACCTTCTATAACCTTTATCCCCTGATCTTCAAGATCTTCTTTTTCATGCTCTTTCAAATAAACCGGTTCGGCGCCTTCCATAAAATAATACTTCAGCGCTTGTTCTTTCGGTATCTCTTCATTGTTGACTAAAACACGATCGATGATTTTCTCGCCTGCATGTTTCGTAATAGCTTTAATATGATCTGTCGCACTATAGCCGTCTGTTTCTCCAGCCTGGGTCATCACATTTACATTATAGTAAACAGGTGCTTGTGTATTGATAACGGCTTTTGCAATCCGCTTTACCAATAGATTCGGCATAATGGATGTGTAAAGGCTTCCCGGACCTAATATAACAATATCTGCATCCATAATCTCATCGATCGCCTCTTCTAATGGCTGAGGAGATTCGGGTTCAAGAAAGACTTCTTTGATTTTTCCGCCGGATTTTCTTGTAAGAAAAGTAATATTTGATTCCCCTTCTATGACAGACCCGTCCTCCAGTTTTGCATACAGAACAATATTTTCCAATGTCATTGGAAGAACCTTTCCTGTTATGGCTAAAACATTGGCTGTTTCTTTAATCGCAACGTCAAAAGATCCATAGATATCGTTCATTGCGGCTAAGAAAAGATTTCCGAAATTTTGGCCTTTATAGGTTCCTTCTTTAAATCGATACTGCATCAGATTTTCCATAGCCGGCTCTGTATTGGCAAGGGCAATTAAACAGGCTCTTATATCCCCTGGAGGAAGCATTCCTAGATCTTCTCTTAACACTCCAGAACCGCCTCCATCATCTGCTACTGTTACGATTGTCGTAATATTTGTAGAATACTTTTTCAATCCTCGAAGCATAACGGAGTTTCCTGTTCCTCCTCCGATGGTTACAATTCGAAGATCTCTATTATGAATGTTTTTTCTACCATAATTTTGAATCTCTGTGGGACACATGTGTTTTTTCTCCTGCTTTTTCCAATTCTTGGGATAATCTCTCTGTTATAGCAACAGAACGGTGTTTCCCTCCTGTACAGCCGATTCCAATGACTAAACTTGTTTTTCCTTCATGAATATAGTGAGGGATTAAAAATTCCAGCATATCCATGGTCTTATGCACAAATTCATCTGAAACGGGATAGTCGAAAACAAAATCGGATACTTCTTTATTCAATCCGCTCAAGGGTTTCAAACTTTTTTCGTAATAAGGATTCGGAAGGAAACGCACATCAAATACCAAGTCCGCATCTAATGGGATTCCATGTTTAAATCCGAAAGACATCACTGTTATGGTAAGAGTTCTTCCTTCTTCCGATGATTCATAGAGCGCATGGATTCTATTTTTAAAATCGCCTAATATAAAACCTGTTGTATCTATATACGTATCTGCAAGTTTTCTGATTTCTCCCAGCTGCTCTCTTTCTTTGTGTATCGCATCTAAAAGATTGATTTCTTCTGTTACAAGAGGATGGGGTCTTCGGAGCTCTTTATATCGTCGAACGAGTATTTCATCAGAAGCATCTAAAAAAAGAATACTTACTTTTTCACCCATTGCTTTTAATTTGTTTATCGCATAAATCAGATCATTGAAAAAAATACCGCCCCTGATGTCTGCTACTACTGCCAGCCGATCAATTTCTTTCATGCTTGTTTTTGAAAGTTCAGCAAAATTTGTCAATAGCTGAGGGGGAAGATTATCCATGGAATAATAACCCATATCTTCGAAAATATCTAATGCTGATGATTTTCCTGCACCGGAAATACCAGTTATAATAACAATTTCCATATTAAGCTCCTTCTAATAGTTCTACATTTTCTACTTTCGTTAAAGGAATACCGGATTCTTCTATTCTCCTAAATGCGCCTTCTACCGATCCCACTGCATCCGGAAAATGGGCATCGCTTCCCACAGAAAATCTGCAGTCCGTCTGGGCAGCTATCGCTAAATTTTCAACACTTATATGATTGTGATGACCGTTTATTTCTAATAAAGTGCCTTGTTTCTCACAAGCTTCAGCTAGTTTTCTGATATCTAAATTTACCTTTTCTCCTGGATGAGTAATAATCCGAATAGGGTAATTCTCTACAATTTTTATAAGAGCTTCTGTATTCTTCTCCCTAATGTAATTCTCCAACCGGCTGCTGTATTTGGATAGAGGGTTTATATAACGAAAGAGTATTTCTGACTTTATGTTCAAAAAACGAACACCGGTATGATAACCCACATTAATAATATCAAAATATTTTATTTCGTCTTCTTTAATATCGATTTTACCGTCATAATCGACTACATTCGCCTCTACTCCGAAGAATATTTTAATCCGGCCTTCAAATTCCTTGTTCAGATCATCGATTTCTTTGCGTACAATTGGAATCATTTTTCTTTTTAAACCGAAAAACAGATGTCCTGGTCCATGATCTGTAATATACAATTCTTTTAATCCTAAGCTTAAAGCCCTTTCAGCATTTTCTCTGATCGTTCCCTTGCCGTGTCCGTTTCTGCTATAAAGTGTATGGGTATGATAATCTCCGATTAATCTAAATTTCTTCACCTAAAATTTTCACCTCAGTCTGGAGTTTTACTCTATATTTATCATAAATCTCTTTTTGAATATGGCGTATAATATATAACACATCATCACAAGCGGCTCCCCCTGTGTTGATCACAAAACCGCAGTGCTTTTCGCTTACCATCGCATTATTATGTTTATACCCTCTTAGTCCCGCATCATCAATAAGTTTTCCTGCATAATAGCCTTCTGGCCGTTTGAAGGTGGAGCCGGCACTAGCATATTCTAAAGGCTGTTTTTCCTCTCGTCTTTGGGTTAATGAATGATAAAGTTCGTCGATCTCTTCTTGATTTCCTTTTTCGAGAGCTAATTCCACTTCCAATACGATAAGGTTTTCTTCTTGGACTCTCGAGTGGCGATAGCTGAAATGCATGTCTTCGTTGGTATAAGTGCGGATTTCCAAATCCTGTCCTAAACAAGTTACTGTCCCTACAATATCCTTCATTTCTCCGCCATAAGCCCCTGCATTCATTGTAATAGCGCCGCCGATATTGCCAGGAATTCCAGAAACATATTCCATACCAGCAAGACCCTCTTCTATACTCGCTTTCGCGACTTCTGCTAATTCTGCTCCTGCTTGAGCATAAACTTTTTCTCCCTCTATCTTTATTTGTGAAAAAGCTTCTCCTAACTTAATGATTACCATTCTAAGTCCCTGATCTGAGACTAAGAGATTGCTGCCGTTTCCAATGACCATATAAGAGAAATCATGTTCTTTGATTGTTTTTAAAGTGTTTAAAACCTGTTCTTTATTTTCTGGGATTATCATGACATCGCAGGGTCCGCCTATTTCAAATGTTGTATGATTTTTCATTTCTTCGGAAAATCTTACTTCCCCATAATTGCCATTTTCAAATATCTTGTAATCCATCTTTTCCTCCTAATGATTATAATAATGAAGGACATCTTTTACTTGATAAAAAGAGCCGCAGATTATTATAATATCTTCTCTATATTCTTTATTTGCATACTCTATTGCCGCTGGAATAGTTTCTAAATCTGCTACTTCGCTGCAAAATTGATCTAATAAAACTTTCAGAGCAGAGCTTTCTAATTTTCTTTCAGGATAATCCGGTTCTACTGCAATAAATGCCTTGGCTATTTCAGAAAGAATCTCAACTTCTTTTTTATATTCCTTGTCTTTTAAAACGCCGAAAATAAATACGAATTTTCTATCTGGATAGATAAGGGTTAAGGCTTTTTTCAATTCTCCGATCCCCTGCTCATTATGAGCCCCATCCAGTAAAATAACAGGATTATCCTGAACTTTCTGCAATCTGGCTATCATTCTGGTATTTTTGAATCCCTGAAGCACTTTTTTCCTATCCATGAAGTAGCCTAATTCTTCTAGAAAACTTATGATTTCGAAGACTAGGGTACTATTTTTGACTTGATACTCTCCCATCAAGCTTAACTCGATTGCTCTTCCTTTATAAGTAAAGGACTGGGAACTCTCTTTGACTTCAATACCCTTTATTTTTTCAAAATCTGGAGAGATTACAGAAACACCTTTTTCTTCGGCTATTTCTCGAATCACTTTTTCCACTTCTTGGTCTTGAGGATATAAAATTACTGGAGCAGAACTTTTTATAATACCGCCTTTTTCATAGGCTATTTTTGCTAACGTATCCCCTAAATAGTCGGTGTGATCCAAAGCGATGCTGGTAATTACTGTTAAAATAGGCTGATCTACAACATTTGTTGCATCAAGCCGTCCTCCCATCCCTACTTCCAAAACTACAAAATCACAATCTTTTCTTGCAAAATATTCTAAAGCGACTGCCGTAAGCAGTTCAAATTCTGTTATTGGAATACTTTCTTTCTCACAAATTTCAACGATATCGCTAAATACCTGGAGGTAATCTTCATCCGATATTTCTTCGTTATCAATATGTATTCTATCATTTATATGATAAAGCTCTGGCGATGTATAGAGCCCTGTTTTATATCCGTTTTCCGTTAAGATTCTTTGGGTCATAGTACATGTCGAACCTTTGCCGTTTGTTCCTGCAACATGAATAATTTTATACTTATGATCCGGTCTGTCTAATGCCATCAGAACTTTTTCCATATTATCTAGACCTAATACAAAACCGCGCTGTCTGCTTTGTTCTAAATAACGATCTGCTTCATTTCTATCCATAGTACCCTCCTATATTTCAATCACTCCTATTATAACATTCTTTATAGAAGGACATCTCTTCAAATGGAAAAACTCTATGAAAGAATTCTCTTTCATAGAGTTTTAAGCTGTTTTATCGTCGCCGATGATCTTTAATTTTTCTGCTTGATCGTAAGTGATCAGCGCATCGATCATTTCTTCGATATTGCCGTCTAGAAAATCATCCAGCTGATGGATGGTACGGTTGATTCTATGATCTGTAACTCGTCCTTGTGGGAAATTATAAGTTCGGATTCTTTCTGAACGGTCTCCGCTTCCAACTTGGGATTTTCTTTCATCCGCCATTTCTTTGTTCTGTTCTTCCAGCATTTTATCGTAAAGACGGGATTTTAATATTTTCATCGCCTTGTCTTTATTCTTTAACTGAGATTTCTCATCTTGGCAAGATACTACGATTCCTGTAGGCAAGTGAGTGATACGAACTGCAGAGTCCGTAGTATTTACAGACTGTCCGCCGTTTCCTGATGAACGGAATACATCCACTCTTAAATCTTTCTGCTCGATATGAACATCTACATCATCTGCTTCTGGAAGAACGGCTACTGTTGCAGCAGAGGTATGAATTCTTCCGCTGGATTCTGTAGCTGGAACACGCTGTACCCTATGGACTCCAGATTCGTATTTTAATTTAGAATAAGCTCCCTGTCCTTTCACCATAAAGACAGCCTCTTTTATTCCCCCGACTCCCTGCTCGTTAATATCCATAAGTTCTGTTTTCCAGTTTTTCTTATCGGCAAACATGTTATACATTCGAAGAAGTTCTCCTGCGAACAGACCTGCCTCATCTCCGCCGGCACCCGCTCGAATTTCGATAAACACGTTTTTATCATCATTAGGATCTTTCGGCAATAATAGGATTTTTAATTCTTGTTCTTGAGTCGTAATTTCTTTTTCTCTTGCGCTGACTTCCTCTTTCAGCATGTCTCTCATATCATCGTCTAAAGACTCGCCCAGCATCTCTTTGTCTTCTTCAAGAATATTTTTATTTTGTACATATTCATTATACTTTTCGATTATCGGCTTAAGATCCGCATGTTCTTTCACCATTTTCTGCCAGTTTTCCATGTTCTTCATCGTATCCGGATCCGCAATCTTAAGTTCTAGATTCTTATAGTTTTCCTTTAAAGATTCTAAATTTTCAAACATTTTATTACCTCTCTTATTTCTTTCCTATTATTGATATACTGCTAAAATAACCCGATCGAATCCCTGCAGATCTTGGAAAAGCTTTATGTCGTGAAAGCCTTCTTCTTGCAGAAAAAGCTCTACCGATTTTCCTTGATCACTGCCTATTTCAAAGGCCAATAAGCCTCCCGGTTTAAGATATTTTGGAGCATGGCTGATGATTCGTCGATAAAAATCCAGTCCGTCTTCGCCTCCATACAATGCCAAAGAAGGTTCGCTTTTCACTTTCCAATCTAAATTTTCCATGTCTTGTCTGTTAATATAGGGAGGATTAGAACAAATCAAATCAAATTTCTCTCCAGAAACCGGCTCAAAAAGATCTCCTAATCGAAATTCTACATTTTCTGCCTGTAATAATTTTCTATTTTCTTCTGCCAAACGATATGCATCTTCAGATATATCTACGCCTATGACAGAAGCTTCCGGAAGCTCCAATCCCAATGTAAGAGCAATAATCCCTGAACCTGTTCCGATATCTAATATATCCTTGTATCCGCTTCTCCAGTTAATCACCGTTTCTAAAAGATTTTCTGTATCGAAACGAGGGATAAGTACATTTTCTCGAACTTTAAACTCTCTGCCATAAAAATTCCAATGTCCTAAAATATACTGAAGAGGTATTCTATCGTAAAGTTCGGAAATCTTTATGATTTTTTCTTCTTCTTTCTGGGTTAACTCAAAAGGCATGTTTAATTTCAGTTCTGATTTCGACTTTCCAAGAACTTCTTCTAATATTAAATACCCGTCAACTGAACCAAATTTTTTAATTACATCTTGTCCGGTCATTCTTAATTCTCCTATAATGGGTCTAATCGCTCGAATTCCTACTTCAATCATATCATCATCAGGTTCAAGTGTCGTCGTCCAATATTGTATTTTTGAAAATACATCATTTATCTTTCCAAAAAAAGGATTTTTGCTTTGATCTAAATAATAAAACACTTCGTAGCCAACTATAAAAGATACAAGTATCGTAAAAGCCCTAGTGATAAGTCGCATTCCCATATCGGGCCATCCAAGGAATATATTTATGATTAAATACACTGTAAATGTATAACTTATATAATTTGTACCGCATCTCGGATGCGATCTCTGAAATGTTCGTACATTCTCCACCATAAGAGTTTCTCCAGCCTCATAACAATGAATCGTCTTATGTTCTGCACCATGATATTTTAAAAGGATTTCTATATCCTGAAATTTCATAAGAAGCCTCATATAAAGAACAAAAAGAAACATCCGTATTAAACCTTCTACTATATTAAGAAGAAAAACATTTTTGATGAATCCTTCAAACAACCCAGCCAAGAGAGTGGGCAATATCAGCATAAAAAACAAAAAAATAAAAACTGCAGCGAAGAGATTCAGTATCAGAATGAGTTGATAAAGGACTCTTCCCTGTTTTTTCTTTCTTGCAGCCGGCTCTTTAAAACTTGCTATCAGGGAGCTGTAAAAATTCCATAAAAGAAATATACCCCGAATAATTGGAAGCTGATATCTTCTTCCTTGAGGCTCAGCTGTATACAGCAGTTTTTCTTTAATCGTATTTTTATCCCGTTTTGCGATAGAGATTTTATCTCTATTTCTCATTACGATGCCTTCCGGAAGAGCCTGCCCGCCTATCTCCATTATTCCCATGAGAACCTTTCATATAAAAAAGCTAGTACCATTGTACTAGCCTTCATTATTTCATATTATATTTCTTCTTAAATTTCTCTACTCTACCACCACGTTCAGCTGATCTTTGACGTCCAGTGTAGAATGGATGACATTCAGAACAAACCTCTACCTTGATAGCTTCTTTTGTAGATCCAACTTGAAATGTATTTCCACATGAAGAGCAAGTAACTGTTGCTTCGTGATATTCTGGATGAATTCCCTTTTTCATTATTTTCACCTCTTCCTAATAAAACCTTTATGTTTCGTGACTAAGTTATTATATCACAGTATTCCCATTGAATCAACATTCTTTTTACTATTTCAACCCTTTATTAATCTCATCTAATAATTGCTGATTCGATTTTGTATTATGAATCATCTCTTGGAATTTATCTGCAATTTCCTGTGGATTTCCGCTGGATAAAAATCTTCTTATCTTTCTCATAGCCTCCAATTCTTCTCGGCTTAAAAGAAGTTCGTCTCTTCTCGTTCCAGATTTGAAAATATCGATAGCAGGAAATATTCGAAGTTCAGATAAATCCCGGTCTAAATGGACTTCCATATTTCCCGTTCCTTTAAATTCTTCAAAGATCATATCATCCATTCTAGAACCTGTTTCAATCAATGCCGTAGCTATTATCGTTAAACTTCCGCCTTCTTCCAAATTTCTAGCAGCACCGAAAAATCGTTTCGGTTTATGGAGTGCCATAGGATCCAATCCGCCAGATAAGGTCTTTCCAGAATAAGGACTGGTAATATTATATGCCCGTGACAGCCTTGTAATACTGTCTGTTAATATGACTACATCTTTGCCATGTTCCACAAGTCGTTTCGCCCGCTCTAATACTATTTCAGAAATTCTAGTATGATTTTGAGGCAGCTCATCAAAAGTAGAAGCTACTACTTCCGCATTGACCGATCGTTTCATATCTGTGACTTCTTCAGGTCTTTCATCTATTAGAAGCACAATGATATGCATTTCAGGATGATTTTTTCCGATTGCGTTTGCGATTGATTTTAAAAGTGTTGTTTTGCCGGTTTTAGGAGGAGAAACGATGAGCCCTCTTTGTCCTTTACCTATAGGTGAAATCAAATTGATAATTCTCATGGAGTACTGCTCTTGACCCCATTCCAAATCTATTTTTTCATCAGGATAAAGAGGTGTTAAATCTTCGAAATTTCTTCTTTCTCTTAGATGTTCCGGACCATCGCCGTTGACTTTATTTATATAAATTAAAGGGCTGAATTTTTCCCGATCGTCATGTTTTTCGCGAGCTAAACCTTCAACATAATCTCCTGTTTTTAATCGAAATCGGCGTACTTGAGTGTGAGGCACATAAATATCATCATCACCGGAATCATAACCTTCTGAACGTAAAAAACCAAAACCGTCTTGATGAAGATCGAGTATTCCTTTTACTTTTAAAGGCTCTTTCTGGGCAGAAGCAGGAGATTTCTCATCTTTCTCCATATTCTCCTGCTCATTTAATTCGACCTGTTCTAGGATTGCATCGATTAATTCGCTTTTTTTCTTCCTTGAAATAGACTTTACACCCGCCTCACTGGCAAGTTCTTTTAGTTCATCCAGCTTTTTTCCGGACAATGCTTCCTTATCCATAACTCCTCCTATGAATCTTTCTTTTTCTTTAACATCGCTTTTACAAAGTTATTGAAGATAGGATGAGGTTTAGTAGGTCTGGATCGAAATTCCGGCTGGAATTGAATTCCTAAATAAAATGGATGGTCTTTAATTTCAACTGCTTGAATATATTTTTCATCCGGTGTCATTGCACTGATAATAAGATCGGCATTTTCCATTTTTTCTTCAAACATACGATTTACTTCATAACGGTTTCTATGTCTCTCATACACTAATTCTTCTCCGTAAATATCAGATAATAAACTTCCGCTCTTAATACGGCTTGGATATAATCCTAAACGGCGCTCGTCCTTCACTGAACTTTCTTTAGGCGCGTATATAATATCATCTATAGAATTCTCGATAGAATCATCTGGAAGTACTTTAAGCCCTGCATCTCTTGCTACATCCACAACAGCAGCATGCATACCCATAGAGATTCCTAAGAAAGGTATTTTATTCTCTCTTGCAAATTTTGAAGCAAGTACCATACCTACCAATCCTCTATCTCCAAAACCTGCTGGAATAATAATACCATCGCTGTCTTTTAACATACTTTTGTAATTCTTGCTATCTAATTTTTCAGCATCTACGATATTTATATCAAAGTCAGTACCGTACTCTATGCCTGAATGTGTTAAAGCTTCAAAAAGAGAAAGATAAGAATCCTTCAAGTCTACATATTTAGCAATCACTGCTAACTTAACTTTCTTGTCCACTTTTTTAACCTTTTCTAATAATGAATCCCATTCTTTAGAATTAAGAGGTCTCTTTTCTAACTTTAATTTCTCCATAACAAGTTCGCTTAAGCCTTGTTTTTCTAAAACTTTAGGCAGTTCGTACAGATGTTCTACATCGGAATTTTCGATTACATCTTTAGGTTCCATGTCGCAGAATAAAGCGATTTTATCTATCGTTTCTTCATCGATAGAATGCTCTGTTCTAAGAATAATAATATCCGGTTGAATTCCGAAACTTCTTAAATCTTTTACAGAGTGCTGCGTCGGTTTTGTCTTTAATTCTCCGGAAGTGGTAAGATAAGGAACTAATGTCACATGAATATAGAGAACATTATCACGGCCTACATCGTATTTAAACTGGCGGATAGCTTCGATAAATGGAAGACCTTCGATATCTCCTACCGTTCCTCCGATTTCAGTAATAATAACATCCACATCTCTTTGTGTGCCGATTTTTTTTACACGATCTTTTATTTCATTTGTAACATGAGGAATTACTTGTACTGTACTGCCGCCGTAAACACCTTTATCCTGATTTTCTAGAATTGTTTTATAGATAATACCTGTTGTGATATCTGCAGATTTATCTAGATTAATATCTGTAAATCTCTCATAATGACCCACATCTAGATCTGTTTCCGCTCCATCGTCTGTTACAAAAACTTCTCCATGCTGAAGAGGGCTCATCATTCCTGGATCCACATTTAAATAGGGATCAAACTTCTGCAACACAACTTTCAGGCCGCGGTCTTTTAATAATCTTCCTAAGGATGCTGCTGTTAAGCCTTTGCCTAATGAAGAAACAACCCCGCCTGTTATAAAAATATACTTAGTACTCATTACTCTTCCTCCTTACAATAGTATGAAATAAGAAAAGGCTTATACAAGCCTATCTAACTGCTTTCTCAATATTGGAAAGCTTTATTACATTGTGCCTTGGGGCCATATACCTTTCCCCTTTTGAATCTATTTTTGAAATAATATGACTTTAATAGAATAAACGAATTTCAGAATTTGTCAAGAATTTTTTGTTTCATTAAATAACATATTTATTATAGCAGATAGTGTTCTGAAAGAAAAGAATCTATATTTTGAAATTCTATTATTTGAGAAAAAAGCAAAAGAACCCTGCACGATAAATCGTACAAGGTTCTTTTGTTGAGCGACTACCTACTCTCCCAATCCGTTTCCGGATAAGTACCATCGGCGCAAGAAGGCTTAACTTCTGTGTTCGA